>JBOHRM010000996.1:0-1856 GCA_050732715.1 Longimicrobiales bacterium | reverse complement strand
GCACACCGGCACGAGCGAGTGCCGCGGCGTTGCCGCGTGCGGCGCGCGCGGCAGCCGAGTCCGCCTCCTCGCCCGCCGTGTCCTCACCGGACGCCGGCGCGACGTGCAACTCGAACGTGCGGGCGGTCACGTCATCGGGCTCGGGGAAAGCGAGGCTCACGATGACGGGCCGCCCGACGGCGCTCAGCAGATCGGTCGCCTTCCAGCCCTGCTGCGCGCCGAGGACCGTGTAGTTCTGCACGCCCATCTCCGCGGCGAGGTCAGCGATGCGGCCGAGGTCGCGATCCGTCTCACCGACGAACCAGACGGGCAGCGTCCCCGCCGCGACCGGCGCGAGCGCGCGGTGCTCCGCGTCGTAGCTCGGCCGCAGCGCCGACGCCGGGTCCTGCTCGAACGCGGCGGTCGCACGCGCCTCGTGCTCGGCGTCGAGGAACGCTTGCTTGATGTACGCGATCGCGCCCATCAGCGTCCGCGGGTACCCGTCCGGCCGGCTGCCGAACGTGACCTGGAGCGCGACGGGGGTGCGCAGCACGAGATCGGAGGGATCTCCCGAGCCGGTGCTCACGGCGCTGACCTGCCCGGGGAAGATACCGCCGGTCTCGAACGCGAGTCCGAGCGTGGTCACGCCCGTGGCGCGCAGCGACTCGAGCGCGGAAGCCGACGGCGCGAACACGTCCGCCGCCATCTGGCCGGGTCGCACGTGCGGCGGCGGTTCACGCCCGTTCGGCTCATCCGCCTGGGAGCCGCCGGACCCGCCGCCACCCCGCCCACCGCGGCCACCCTGCGCCGACACCGGGGGCAGCCCGACCGACGTCGCCACATCGATCAAGCCCGGATAGACCGTGCGGCCGATCATGTCGAGCGTGACGACGCCTTCCGGTACCGTGACGTCCGCGCCGACCTCCGCGATCCTGCCGTCGCTCACGCGGATCGTGCCACGCTCGATCACGTTGCCAGGTTCAATGACGATGCGCGCGTTGACCAGCGCATAGTCAGAGGGTGGCACCGCATCGGTCTGGCCATACGCGGGGAGCGCCAGCACCGCCGCGGCCAACGTCGCGTACAATCCCGGTCGAACCATCGAGGGCACTCCAGATGTCGGGTAGTGTAAGGGGCCGGAACGTACGCGCGCGTCGCGCCGGCCGTCAAGAAACGACGCGCCGGGGTCTCCGATCGTTGGGCGGACCGGCCGAAGGACCTGATGCGTGACCACTTCGAGGCGCGTGGATGGCATTCTCTCGCCACGCCGCGACGGTCACACAAGGGGACGCCCGGAGGTCTCGGCGAGTCCTGGCGAGCTTCGCGACTTCGCGAGATAATGGGTTCGATGCACGACTTCCGTAGAGTATCGCGATTGTCCCTGTCCATGATCGCCGCCAGCCTGAGCGCGGCGTGCTCGCCGCTCTACGTGGTCCGCGCGGGGATCGAAGAGGCGAAAATCCTGAGTCGGCGCCAGCCGATCAGCGACGTCGTGGCCAACCCGGACACGGACGCGGCAACGCGGCACAAGCTCGAGCTCGTGCTCCAGGCCCGAGACTTCGCGGAGCACGCCCTCGCGCTCGACGCCGGAAAGAGCTACACCACCTACTCGTGGGTCGACAGTGACACCCTGCTGCTCGTGGTGTCCGCGGCCCACAAGGACCGGTTCGAACCGCACACCTGGTGGTTCCCGATCGTCGGCCGCGTACCCTACAAGGGGTTCTTCGATTTCGACGCCGCGCGCGCAACGGCGGCCAAGCTGCGCGACCGCGGGCTCGACGCCTACGTACGCCCGAGCGCCGCGTTCAGCACGCTCGGCTGGTTCAACGACCCCGTCCTCACCCCCGTGCTGCGCTCGAGCGACGTCAGCCTCGTGT
>JBOHRM010000995.1:0-3068 GCA_050732715.1 Longimicrobiales bacterium | reverse complement strand
CGGGGGTCGAGCGACGGCGCACCGGGCGGCGTGGGCTCGAGCGGCGGCTCGCTCGGCACGGCGGGCGCGCACGAGCACGGTGTCGCACGCGTCAATGTCGCGGTCGAAGGCAACGGCGCCACCATAGAGTTCTTCGCGCCTGGTCAGAGCGTCTACGGCTTCGAGGGTGAGCCGCGGGACGCGCAGCAGGCGACGGCGCGCGCGGCCGGCATCGAGCGCTTGAAGCAAGAGGTTCCGCGGATGTTCGCATTCGATCCGTCGCTCGACTGCCGGTTTGGTTCGCCGCACGTCGAGCTGGAGGACGATGACCACGCGGAGGGTGAACATCACGACGAGGCTGCAACTCGAGGAGGCGAGCAGGAGGCGGCTCCCTTAGCGGAGGAGTCGCACGAAGCGCACGAGTCGGAGCACACGGGCGAGGAATATCCGCACGATGAGATACACGCGGAGGTCGAGGTCCAGTGTGCGCGCTCACCCGCGGGCACCGACCTTCGCCTCGCCGTGACGGAAAGCTTCCCGGAGATCGTGCAGATCGATCTGCAAGTGCTTTCGGAGGCGCAGCAGAGCGGCGCGCGCGTCGCGGCGAGCGGCCACAGCGTGCAATTGTAACCGCGCGCGTCCGGCCCCATGTGCGCGACCCGCATCCCTCTCGCTCTGTTGGCCGTCGCGCTCGTCGGTCCGGCCGGCGTCGTGCGGCCGGCGCCGGCCGGTGCGCAGGCGATCGACGTGAACGGGTTAGGCCACGCGGTCGGCGATCCAAGCGCACCGATCCAGGTCGTCGAGTTCAGCGACTATTCGTGTCCGCAGTGCCGCGTGTTCCATGCATCGACGCAGGACTCGCTGCGGGTGCATTTCGTCGACACGGGCAAGGCGTACTGGATCACGATCCCGTACGCGAGTGGCCTGTATCCGCGGTCGGAAGCCGCAGCGGCTGCGGCCGAGTGCGCGGCCGAGCAAGGGCGACATGAGCTGATGCGAGATCGGTTGTACGAGCGGCAGGCCGAGTGGTCGAGCGCTTCCGCCAACACCGCGCGCCGTTTGTTCCGCGGCTATGCCCGTGACCTCGCGCTGAACGTTCCCACGTTCGTGAGCTGCGCCGACAGTGAACGCACGCGATCCCGAATCGAGGCAGCACGGCGGCTGGCCGACGATCTAGGCGTACGGGGCACGCCGACTTTCTTCATTGATGGGTTCCCCGCGCTCGCGCTCTGCCGTTCCCGTTCATCCGCGACATGTTCGAACGTCGGCTACGCGAGTTGGGGCAACCCGAATCGCGCTCTACACCACATTCGCGATGCGGCAATTCCGTGTGGAATGCCGGCACTGCACGATGACCGCTCTCGTAGGGCACGACAGAGCGAAACAGAGCGGAACCGAGCGGTCTTGACATGAGGTGTGCCGAGGGTAATCTGAGTTGTTCGAACCGGGAAGGCACCGCGTGCCCGGCCCGCCGCTCCCCGGCGGCCGTCGTGGCCTTCCGGCGAAGCATCTCCAGACATCCTCGAACCCCTGGCCCGGGAGGTCGTCATGCATCCGGCTCGTCGGTTGGTTGCTGTTGGAGCGGCGCTCTTCGTGGTTTCGTTGTCCGGCGCGTGCGCCGATGATCCGCTGGCGCCGGAGCCGGAGGCCGGGCGGCCGCGGCTGACGGCGTCCGACCTGGCGAGTGTGTCGCTTGCGCCGGGCACGATCGGTCACGTGATCGTCTTGCGCTCGCAGTCGTCGCCCTCATCGGAGCTGTTGGCGGCGATCGATTCCGCGGGCGGCCGCATCGTTTCGCGCTATGACCGGATCGGCGTGCTGATCGTGGACGGGCTGTCCGACGCCGAGGCGGGGACGCTGGCGGGTCGCGTCGAGATCGAGGCCGCGAGCCGCGACGAGATGATGCAGTGGCACCCGCTCCCGGAGGCGTTGCGGATCGAGAACCCGGTGTTGGAAGCGAGCGCGGCGAACCCGGCCGGCGCGTTCTTCTATGAGGATCAATGGAATATGCGCCAGATCCAGGCGGACCGTGCGTGGGAGACGACGCCGCGGGGCGAAGGCGTTTTGGTGTGCATCCTCGATTCGGGGATCGACCCGACGCACGTGGACCTGGCGGGCAAGGTCGACCTGACGCGCAGCGCGTCGTTCGTCGCCGAGCCGGTCATCCCCGAGTTCGGGCTGAACGGCCAGTTCGACATCCTGGACTACTTCTTCCACGGCACGTTCGTGGCGAGCCAGGTGGCGACGAACGGGTTGGGGATGGCGTCGGTCGCGCCCGAGGCGACGTTGTGCGTGATCAAGGTGCTGAACGTGTTCGGCAGCGGCCCGTTCGCGGGCGTGGTCGGCGGGTTGATGTATGCGGCCGACGTCGGGGCCGACGTCATCAACCTGAGCCTCGGCCTCTACGTCGACGTCGCCGCCGCGGATGACCAGCTGAAGGCGCTGCTCCTGGCGACGCAGCGTGCGGTCCTGCACGCGATCGGCAGGGGCGCGATGGTCGTGGCGTCGGCCGGTAACGACGCCGTGAACCTGGACGCGGACGGCTCGCGGCTGCACATCCCCTCGCAGCTCTTGGGCGTGGTGAGCGTTTCCGCGACGGGGCCGACGAACCAGATAGACTTCGATGGGCTCGCCGCGTACAGCAACTTCGGCCGCACGGGCGTGGCGCTCGCGGCGCCCGGCGGCAACGCGGGCGCCACGGGTGATCCGCTTGACGGGCTGCTCGGCGCGTGCAGCAGCTTCCAGCTGGTTTTGCCGTTCCCGTGCTTGACGAGCAGCTTCCTGAGCGGCGGCGACGGCACGAGCTTCGCCGCGCCGCACGTCACGGGTCTCGCCGCGGTGGTCGAATCCGCCACGCGTCGCGACACGTTCGGTGTGCTGCTCGCGGCGTGCGCGATCCGCGGCGCGGACCGGCTCGACGGCGAGTTCCTCAGCCCGCTCTACGGGTTCGGGCGGATCGACGTGTTCGACTCGGTCAGGCAGTTCGGATGCGGCAAGGATTTCCGAGACTTCGAGCGATTCTGGTGATGCCGGCCGGCGCGATCGCCCCCGCGCGCGTCGAGCGGCCGCGTCGTCTCGGCGCCGCCGGT
>JBOHRM010000994.1:0-4116 GCA_050732715.1 Longimicrobiales bacterium | reverse complement strand
CTGCCGTGCCGCCGCACGCTGCCGCTCCCGCCGCCCTTGACGCGAGGCCTGCTGTGTGCTTACGTTGCGATATTCTCGCCAGAGAATGCGTGCGATTCCTCTTCCCCCGGGTGATGCCTATGCTCGTACGCTCCCGGATGACACCGGGTGTATTCACGGTGTCCCCAGACACGACGATCGCGGAGGCGCTGAACATCACGCGGTCGCACCGCATCCGGCATTTGCCGGTGCTGAGCGATGACCGACTGGTCGGTCTCGTGACGGACCGTGATCTGCGGTTGGCGATGCCGCCGATCTGGGCGGAGCAGCGCGACGAGCTGAAGCGCGCGCTGCATACGCGCACGGTCGGCGAGGTGATGATCGGGAAGGACATCATCACGGGGTCGCCGGACACGCCGGTCGAGGAAGCGGCCAAGCTGTTGTACGAGAACAGGATAGGCTGCCTCCCGATCATGGAGGGCGAGGCGCTGGTCGGGATCCTGACGGAGACGGACCTGCTGCGGGCGCTCGTCGAGCTGTTCGGCACGCACCAGCCGTCGTCGCGGATCGAGGTGTTGATGCCGAACCGGCCGGGCGAGCTGGCTCGTGTGGTCCGGCTGATCGGCATCGAGCACAAGGTCAACATCACCGGCATGGTGCTGCCGCCGACGGAAGACGAGGCCGAGTCGCTCGCGGTCATCCACCTTCAGACGTTGAACCCGCGGCCGGTGATCGAGGCGCTGCGCAAGCTCGGCTACAAGGTCGGCTGGCCGGCACTCGACCTCGATGATTCGGCGGCCGAGCTCGATGGGCCGGCGCCGTACGGTTCGAGGGAGCACGCCGGCGCCGAGCTGTAGCGTTCTTCGAGCGGATCGCTCGCGTTGCGGCGCGCCGCGCTCGTCTGGGATGATGTCCTGGCGACGTATCGGTTCGGTCCCGAGCATCCGCTGGATCCGCGCCGGCTCGAGCTGACGGTCGATCTGATCCGTCGGCTCGAGCTGGTGGGCGACGCGGAGCGGCCGATTGTTGCGCCGCGTGTCGCGACGGACGCGGAGATCCTGCTGGCGCACGACCCTGCCTATGTCGAAGCAGTGAAGCGCGCGCCCGGTGCGGACGCCGCCGCCGCGGATGAGCTGGCGCGGTTCGGGCTCGGCACCGAGGACGTGCCGATCATCGACGGCATGCACGAGGCGGGCGCGCACATTGTCGGGGCCACGCTGACCGCGGCCGAGCAGGTCATGAGCGGGCGGGTGGCTCGTGCGTTCAATGTCTCGGGCGGTTTGCATCATGCGCGGCGCGCCGAGGCCGCGGGCTTCTGCATCTACAACGACATTGCGGTCGCGATCCGCTGGATGCAACGCGAGCACGGCTCACGCGTCCTGTACGTCGACATTGACGCGCACCACGGTGACGGCGTGCAGTGGCTGTTCTACGAAGACCCACAGGTCTTGACGGTCTCGTTCCACGAGAGTGGGACGTACCTTTTTCCGGGCACGGGTTTCGTAGACGAGCTGGGCGAGGGTGAGGGACACGGGTTCTCGGTCAACGTGCCGCTCGACGCGCACACGGGTGATGCATCGTTCTTGAGGTGTTTCGGCGAGCTGGTGCCCGAGCTGGCGCGCGCGTTCGGGCCGGACGTGATCGTGATGCAGTGCGGCTGTGACGCGCACGCGCTCGACCCGCTGACGCACATGCGGTGCACGACCGGCTTTTACGAGCAAGCCGTCCGGCTGGCGTGCGAGGTGGCGGACGAGCACTGCGAGGGTCGGCTCATCGCGACCGGTGGCGGCGGGTACGCGATCCACACGGTGGTGCCGCGCGCGTGGACGCTCGTTTGGTCGGCGCTCTGTGACGTCGTTGCGCCCGACGCGTTGCCCGCGGATTGGTGCCAGGCGAGACGGCTCGAGTCGGGCCGCGACTCGCCGTGCACGCTGCGCGACCCGCCGGACGCGTTTCCGCCGGTTGGCCGGCACGAATCCGTTCGTCAGATGAACGAGCGGACGGTGGCGGCCGTGCGGCGCAAGGCGTTCCCGCTGATCACGGGTTGGGACCTCGCGTTCTGAGCGAGCGCTGCGCGCTCGGGTTGTCGAGTTGGCGGGTTGCGCGTTGCGGGTTCGCTCGCGCTGCGCGCTCGGGTTGCCGGGTTTCGGGTTGGCGCGTTGCGGGTTCCCGTCCCCGCCCCAACTCGGAACTCGGAACTCGGAACTCGAACGAAGTGAGCAAACCCGCAACCCCGCCAACCCCGAGCGAAGCGAGATGCCCGATAAGCGGGGCGCTCCGTTCGACGTGCGCGTTTTCGAGCCACATGACCGTGCGGCGATCGAGGCGATGTACACGGAGTTCGAGCCGAAGCGAGCGGCGCAGGGTCTGCCGCCGGAGGGCCAGGCCGCGTTGCGGCGTTGGCTCGACAGGACGTTGCCGGCCGGCCGTCATCTGGTGGTCGAGGTCGCCGGCCGTGTGCTCGGCCATGCGATGCTCGTGCCGGTCGACGACGGGACGGTCGAGCTCGCGAACTTCCTGCACCAGTCGATCCGTGACCGCGGCATCGGCACGGCGCTCAATCGTATTGCGTTGGACGAGGCGCGACGCGCGGGGCTGCGTCGCGTGTGGCTGTCGGTCGAGCCGAGCAACCGTGCCGCGGTGCGGTCTTACGAGAAGGCCGGCTTCCGTCGCCTGCCGGGTTCCCTGTGGGCGCCCGAGATCGAGATGGAAGCGAAGCTGGAGATGTCGCCGGGCGCCTCCCCGAGTTGAGCCTCTGCTTGTCCGAGCGGCAGCCCCAGCGTCTCCTTGCCGGTCTTGAGCACGATCGTCGTGCGTGTCGTCGCGACGGCCGGGATCGGCTGGATGTGCTCATCGAGCAGCATGCCGAGCGCGTCCGTGTCACGGACCCGCAGCTTCACGAAGAAGCAGTCCTCGCCGACCACGCGGTGGACCTCCTGCACCTCGGGGATTGCGCACAGCGTCCGCGTGACCTCGGTTGCGACCGCGGTCTCGCCCGTCTGGATCATGACGAACGCGACCAGGCCGTAACCCAGCGAACGCGGGTCGAGCCGCGTGGTGTAGCCCTCGATGATGCCGGTCTCCTCAAGCTTGCGAATACGTTGGAAGATCGCGGACGGCGCGAGCCCGATCTGGCGCGCGATCTCCGCGTTCGCGATGCGTGCGTTCTCCTGGAGGAGTACGAGGATGGCACGGTCGATTTCGTCGATCATGTCGCCTTGCCCATCGGCAGGTGGTGGGTCGCGCCACCCGTTGGCGCCGGCATCAGTCTAATGCTCGAGAAACGGGACGGCCAGGACACGGAAATGATGAATGCGGAATGATGAATGCGAAATGTTGAACCTGACTCGGAAGCGGCACATTCATCATTCATCATTTTCACGGCCTCGCGGCCACGTCAGAATATCTCCACCGGCGTTCCGATCGGCACGATGTGGTAGAGCTTCTCGAGGTCCGAATTGCTCATGCGCACGCAGCCGTGGCTGACCGCCTCGCCGATCGAGTCCTCGTTGTACATGTGCGTGCCGTGGATGAGGTAGCCGTTGCCGGTGTCGAGCTTGTACGGCCCTAGCGCGTCCGGCACCTTTCGCTGCGCCGTGAGCATCGGCGGCATGAAGATCTTGTCGTCGAAGATGATCTCGATGCCGGGCGTGAACGCGTGGAAATAGCCTTGCGCCGTGACTCGGCCGACCTGGTCCTGGACGACGACGATGAAGCTGCCGTCACTGAGCTCGACCTTCGAGTCCATCTCGAGCCGCACGAGCTCGAGTTCCCGCGTCGCCGCCTTCTCCTTGTAGTGCCACTCCGGCGGCGTCCAAACGGGGCTCTCGATCTTGCCGATGACCCGGCGCCGCCCCTTCGGCGTCGCGAAATGGTATTTCTGGCCTTCATACTCGAAGTCGCGGCCCATGCCGATGGCGACGGGGGCGGCGAGCAGCGTGTCCCGGCCGTCGACCAGCCAGAGCATCCGCTTCTCGAGTGAGACGAGGATGCGCAGCCGCGCCTCCAGCTCCTCAGCCGCTCGGGTTGCCCCGTTCCCCCACGCCGACGTGGGCGTCGAGGCGGCCGGCTCGGCCGGTTCCGTCGCGGCGGTGGCCGGTCGGGACGCGACCTCGGCGTCCGTGCCCGGCGTGACCG
>JBOHRM010000993.1:0-3372 GCA_050732715.1 Longimicrobiales bacterium | reverse complement strand
CGAGTTCCGGGTTCCGGGTTCCGAGTCCCGGGTCATCCGTTGGCCAAACTCGGAACTCGGAACCCGGTACTCGGAACCTATTAACCTACCCCGCCGCCGTCTCGTAGAGCCGGTGCCCGCGGATGATCGCCTCGACGGGCAGCGGCACGAGGTATCGGATCGGCTCGCGGTTCCTGACGCGGCGGCGGATCTCGGTCGCGGACACGTCAATACGTGTGACGCTCACCGCGATGGCACCGTTCGCCAGGGAACCGCGCGTCCCACCATCCCGGGCCAGAACCGCGAGCCGCGCGAGCCGGCGGATCTCCCCAGCTTCGCGCCATGTGTCGAACTCCGCGTACTGATCGGCTCCAATGATCAGGAACAGCTCGGCATCCGGCCGATCGGTGCGGTACGCCCGTAGTGTATCCACCGTGTATGATGCGCCGCCCCGTCGAATCTCGATGTCGTCCACTATCAACCGGTCATCCGCCTCGATCGCCGCACGCACCATGGCCAGCCTCAGATCGGCGGGCGCCACAACGCGGTGACGCTTGTGCGGCGGCGTGGCGGCCGGTACGAAGATGACGCGGTCGAGTGACAGCTCGATACGTGCGTCCTGGGCCACGATGAGGTGGCCGATGTGCGGAGGATCGAAGGTGCCTCCGAAGAGCCCGAGCCTCACGTGTCAATCGTCGCGAGAGACGACCTGGATGCGTTTGGCCTCGTCGGTCGCGGAATGCTCGCGGATCAGCCGCTCGCGCACCTCGTTCGCCTCCGTTTCGTAGCCCAGCTCGACGTATGTCTCCCACAAGCTGAACAGCACTTTCGGCACGATCGAGGACTCGGGGTACGCGACCAGCGTATCGTTGAAGTACTGCACCGCGGAGTCGTACGCCTTCAGCCTGTTCCTGTAGAACTCGCCAGTCCGGAACATCTTCTCGGCGAGCTTGTCCCGCATCTCGCCGATGATCTGCTGTGCGCGCGCCACCTGCGGGCTGCGCGGATAGAATGAAATCAGCGACTCGCAGTGGTCGATCGCGGACTCCGTGTACTGTTGGTCACGTTGCGGCCCGGGCGAGAGCTCGGCGTAGGACTCGCACACCTTCAGTCGCGCCTCCGGCGCGTACTCGCCCGAGGGGAAATCGCTCGCCAGTCGATCGAACTCGGAGGCAGCGGTCACGAACTCACCCTTGCCGAAGTAGGCTTCGCCGAGCCGGAACCGCGCTTCCTGGTACCGCGGGTCCGACGGGAACTGGAACGTGAACTGCTGGAACGCCTGGATCGCGTCGTCCCAGTCACCCGCGGCGAGCTCATTGGTGGCGTGCTGGAACGTCGAGTCCGCCGTCATCTGGCTGAACTGCGGGCCGCCGGACGCGCACGCCCCGAGCAGAGGCACCCCGGCGAGGACGAGAATTCCGAATCGGATCGCGATATTCATGCTATTAATGAGACTCCCCGTGCCGGGCCGCCCATGATTCACTGGGGTTCGAGTTTCGGGTTCCGGTTGCGAGTTTGCGAGTTGCGGCGAACCGTCGAAGTCCGCGTTGTGTCGGGCCAAACGTCACACTCTACACTGGGTTCGGCGCCGGGTTTCGCGGCAAGATCGGGCCCACCGCGGCGCGTTTCCATGGCGGAACCAGACGGCCGAATGTCGAGAGCGGCCAGCCGACCGGACCGCAAGCGGCCTTGCCGGGTTCCCGATCGGGTTGACCGACGCACCTGAAACCCCAGAGCCGGAGTCCGGAGGCGAAGTCCCCGGTTCAGCGTGCCTCGAGGTCGCCGAACCGGAGCTCATCGATGCGGCGCTGGGCTCGGTCCACGAGTTGGCCGGAGCGTGTGCGGCTCACTTCGAGGACCATACGAAACGAGGTCAAGGCCTCGTCGTGTCGGCCGAGAGCGAGCAGGGTCTCGCCGTGCTCGAACCAAGCTTGGTCTTGAACGTTCTGCGGCACGCCGAGGTCGATGACGGTCTCGCTATGGCGGAGCGCCGCCTCGAGATCGCCGGCCTGGCGGGCGCGGCGCGCGAGGATGAACGAGCAGCTGCCCGTCTGCCAGCGCGCCTGATCGGCGTGGACGCCGTTCGGCGCCCGGTCCCGATACGCCTCGAAGAAGCCGAGCGCCTCCTCACAGCCGCCGATCGCTTCGAGCACCTCGCCGAGCTCGAACAGCAGCGTGGCCACCGAATCGGCGGGCGCAGCGCCGAGCGCGCGCTCATAATACTCGATCGCGCGTTCGGGCGCGCCCGATGTCGCGTAGTATCGCGCGAGCGGCGCCGCCATGTCATCGAGCGGCAGACCCGACCTGAGCGCGCTCGCCGCATCGACGGCGATGGCCATGCCGTACCGGTCCGAGCGCTCATAGGCTTGCCGCGCGACCGTCATGTAGTCGAAGACCGCCTGGTCGGCGTACGCGGAGTCGCGCTCGATGAGCCGGTCGTACGCCTCCTTGCCACGCTCGAACTCGCCCGTCCGAAGGTACGCGTGCGCTACCCGGGCGAGGACCTCATCGCTCCCCGATTCCTGCTCGAGCGCCAACCGGTACTCGGCGAGCGCGGCCCTGTAACTCGAGTCCGCCCACAGCCGGTCCCCGCGCTCGATGGCGGGCTCACCGTCGCCGCCGCAGCCGGCGGCCGCGATGCCGAGCAGAATCATCGCCGTCGCGGCAACGGCCCGCCGTACGCGGTCGCGCGCCGTTGGATCCGGCTGATGCGTCACGAGACAGCCAGGGTGCGATAGGCAGCCGTCCGATCAAGCATCCGGAGATCCGCAGCGTCGACGTCAACCACTTCCATCACCACGGGAATGTAACGGTCAGGCGGGGATGAGCCTATCACCGCCCGCGATCGCCTGCTAGTGGTCCGATTCCGAAGTAACGTGTCAACACCGAGAGCGGCGATGCGCCCGGGCGGCAAGACGCGAGGCCGAAGGAATAGCAGGGCTATTTCAAGCGCCGAGCAACGCCGCCGCACGGGATGCAGCGCCGCTCGAATGTAACGTGACTTTGGAATCGGACCACTAGGTCTTTCAGTTCTCCATATCGCTGGCCCGGCACCACCGATCGCCCAACCCGGGTGGCGGCGGGGCAACCCGCAACCCGCAACCTTGTTTCGAGTCAAACTTCTTGGAGCGCAACGGCGCCGGACCGGCCGATGCACCGGTACTCGAAGCCCAGCTCGCGCATCCGCCGCGGGTCGAACAGGTTGCGGCCGTCGAAGAGGATCGGTTCGCGCATCAGCCGGATCATGCGAGCGAAATCCGGCGTGCGGAAGGGCTTCCACTCCGTGAGGATGAGCAGCGCGTCCGCCTGGTCGAGCGCATCGTAGTTGTTGTCGAAGTAGGCGATGCGGTCGCCGAACACGCGCCTTGCCTCCGTGAGCGCCTCGGGGTCGTG
>JBOHRM010000992.1:0-1966 GCA_050732715.1 Longimicrobiales bacterium | reverse complement strand
GCCGGGGGTGCTCTCCACCTTCGGCGGGATCGGCACGTCCGCGGCTCAGGCGGTGCTTGCTCGCCCCGAGCTCGCCCGAGCCTTCCGAACCGTGCGGCGCGAATCGGTCACCGCCGTCGATGGCATCATCCAGCGTGCGCTCCTGCGCGGCGCCACCTCGGACAAGCTCGAGCGGGAGCTGAGGCTGCACGTGCTCGGCGCCGACACGCTGCCTGCGCGGCTGCTGCTGGACCGCCGGCGCATCGGGTACCGCGCGATCCAGGCGCTCGGCTACGAGCCGACGCGCGAGAACCTGCGAGCGGTGCGGCGTGAGGCCGGCCAGGTGGCCAACCGCGCCCGTCTGATCGCGCGGACGGAGCCGATGAACGCCGAGCACGAGGCCGGCATCCAGGCGGCGATCGCGTCGCCGGTCGTGGCCGCGATCCAGTGGCGGCTTTCTGGCCGGCATCCCGTCCGAGACCAATGCGACGATCTCGCGCACGGCGACTGGTTTGGGCTCGGCCCGGGCATCTACGATCCGCGCCAGGTTCCGAGACGCCCGCACCCGAGATGCCTGTGCCTCCGAACGCACGTGCTTCGGTCGCCCGAGGAATGGGGTGCGGAACGCGGCCCGCTGCCGGCGCTGCGGAGCGATGCGGCCGCGCGCATCGATGCGATCGAGGACCTGACGCCGTCGCAGAAGCGCAACCTCGGGAGCGTGCTGGGCGGCATTCCCGAGCGGCAGGCGCCGCCGCCGGTCGTAGGGCCTCAGACCGGTCCTCCTCCGCCGTTCGCGTCATCGCTCGGCCCCGAGCTCCCCGGCATGCCGGCCGAGTACGCGCCGGGATACCCCGCGGCGGTGCGGACGGCCCTGCGGGGCATCGAGTCGGGCCTGCGTGCCGAGCGGCTCGAGCACCTCGTCGCAATCGACGCCGCGACGGGCTCGCAGATCTACCGAGTCACGACCGGAGAGCAGCGCCAGGTCGACATAGGGCCGGCCGAACGGCTCGCTTCCCGTGACGCCATAATGACGCACAACCACCCGAACGAAGGTGGTAGCCTCAACATCGTGGACGTGTCGACTGCGATTCGGTTCGACGCCGCCGAGATCAGGGCCGTAGACGGCGCCCGCGGCCAATACGTATACTCTTTCCGGAGGCCTGCGGAGGGTTGGGGCAACACACTCCACTGGATCCGCCAAACTGTGCCGAGTGTACGAGACTTCGTCGGGCAGAGGCTCCGCGCGGAGGGCGTCAGCGACGCGGACTTCGACTACCGGTTCTGGCACGAAATATGGCTTGAGCTGATGGGGCCTGGGCTGCAGTATCGTCGTGAACCATGGAGGCCATGAGCATGGCGATCATGATTGACCCGCCGATCTACGAGACCGCGAGCGCAGAGACGCTACGCGGATTCCTCCGAGACCTCGACCGCGCTGAGTCGCGGATGCGCTCGGACGCCGAAGCGCTCAGGACGATCGCCGAGGTTCGCGCAGAAACGCAGGAGTGGCTGCGCCGGAAAGAAAGCGCCGCAGCCGCGTGACGCTCCCCGAGCCCGACGAATTCCCATCACAACCGACGCCTGCCGATGGGCGCCTATACGACGTCGACGGTCCCTACAAGCTGGTCGCGTACGTCATCGAAGACAGTGAGACGTTTCGCCACATCGGCGCCGAGGCGCTGATCCTATACACGTTTATCCAGCGCCGGCAACGCAAGGTCGGATACTGGAATTGGACTATCGATCCGGAGGACCTGGTGCGCGTCATGCGCGCGTTCCGCGACGCCGGCGTTCCCGATCGGCCGCCGGAGGACCATCGGGGGCCGGGCGGCGAGCGGCCTACGATCCAGCCGGTGTTCAGGCGCACCTTCGAGCGCGCGGTCGAGGCGGCGACGCCGGCGATTCACCTCGACGTCGAGGCGATCATGGAGGGTACATCGGGCCGTAGCTCTGAGCGACCGTTGCGCCTGGTTCCCCGAGAAGAGCG
>JBOHRM010000991.1:0-2065 GCA_050732715.1 Longimicrobiales bacterium | reverse complement strand
CACTACGGCGAGGCGCGTCATAGCGCCCGTCGCCAAGGGGCACCTCGTCGTACCGTTCCCCGGCAAGGACGTAACCCAGGGTCAGCACGCGGTCGACGCGGAAACCGGGATCCACGTCGAACAGATGCCGCACTGATCGCAGCATCAGCCCGGCGCCCGCGAGAACCACGAACGCCAGCGCGATCTCGGCCGCCAACAATATCCGGCGCGTGCGTGCGCTCCCAGCGCCACGCCCCAGGGCACGCGCACCGCGCAGGCGCTCCAACCGGACGCGGCCGGACGCGACGAGCGCCGGGGTCACGCCGGCGAGGAACCCGCTCACGATCGTGAGGCCGATGGTGACGATCAGAACGCGCAGGTCGAGCGCGATCGAGCCGGCGCGCGGTGTCGGCGGCAGCAACGCGACGAGCGCGGGCAACGAACCGCATGCGAGCGCCACGCCGAGCGCTCCGCCGGCCGCCGCCAGCACGAGGCTCTCCGTCAGGAGCTGTCGCACAACCCGCCCACGCGCGGCGCCCAACGCGTGCCGGACCGCGAGCTCGTCCCCTCGGATCGCTGTGCGCGTGAGGAGCAGGTTCGCGAGGTTGACGCAAGTGATCAGCAGCACGGCGAGCACGCCCAACATCAACGCGGTGTGCATCGGCCTTACATCGCCAACGAACAGTGCGTGGTGCGCATCGACCTGCGTGGTCCAGCCGCTGTTCGTGTCCGGGTATTCGCCGGCCAGCTGAGCGCCAAGCTCGGCCATCTCGACCTCGGCCATGTCGAGCGAAGTGCGAAGCCGAGCCACGCCCAACAAACCCATATGGTTCCCGCGATTCAGAAAACCACTCTCGGGACCCAGATCGAGGCCGAGCGGCGTATACACGTCCTCGGTTCCACCGTCCGTGTACATCGGGGGCATGACCGTGAAGCCGGACGGCATCACCCCGATGATCTCGAACTGAACACCGTCGAGTCTCAGGTCGCGGCCAATGACGTCGCTCGCCCCGGCGAACCGCGTCTGCCAGAGATCGTGCCCGATGATCGCGACCGGTGACGCACCCGGCTGATCGTCTCCGGCATCGAACGGCCGCCCCAAGGCGAGTGTCACACCCAATACGTCGAACAGGTTCGCCGTAACCTGCTGGCCGAAAAGCCGAACGGGCGCCTCTTCATCGCCGAGGTTGTAGCCCACCGAGCCGATCGCCGCGATGGCGGAGAGGCTCTGCGCACGCTCACGCCAATCCACGAGATTCGGCCATGCGATGCTACCGGGGTTCTTGCTCGGTGAGACGTCCCGAATGACGACGATGCCCTCCGGATCGCGGAACGGCATCGGGCGCAGTACGACGGCGTCGAAGACCGTAAAGATCGCGGTCGTCGCGCCAATGCCGAGGGCCAGCGTGAGCACGGCCACCGCTGTAAAACCGGGCGACCGCCGGAGCACACGTAGCGCGTATCGGATGTCAAAGGCGAGTCCCTTCATCAGTCCCTCTCCTTCACGATGCGCACCGAGTGCCGGAGTCTCCACGGTCGGCCGAATGCGCCGCGGCAGTCGCGCTGCGGCCGGCCGCTCGATTCTCAGAAGCGTGCGGGCAAACGCATCCCAGTCGGTTAGCTCCGCCTCCGCCAGGGACCGCGCTTCTGCGTCCGCGACGCCGCTCGCAAGCGCGGCGTCATACGCGGCCTCGAGCTGAAGCGCGAGCTCGTCGATGATCTCCGACTCGCGCTCGGGCGGAAGGTCGAGCCGTGGCAACCGCGAACGGACGTATTCGGACCAGTTAGGCATGATCGAGCCCCTGTCGATCCGCTCAATCCGCCCTGAGCACTTCGGCGGGATCCAGCCTGGACGCCCGCCGTGTCGGCAGATAGCTCGCGAGCGCCGACGTCCCCACCAGAACGAGCGCGACGCCGACGTGAGTCACAGGATCCAACGGACTGACGCCGAACAACTGTGACGCCATCAGCCGGGTCAGCCCGGCTGCCGCGCCGAGCCCGATCGCCACGCCGATCGCGACCTTCACCATGGCGCGTCTCACGAACATCCGCTGGACCTCGCCCCGCGCGGCGCCCAGCGCCATGC
>JBOHRM010000990.1:0-3160 GCA_050732715.1 Longimicrobiales bacterium | reverse complement strand
ATCACGGCGTTCGCGACTCGCTTCGTTCCGGTTGCCGGTTCCCCGCTCCCGTTCACGCCGTTTCGCGTTCCGAGTTCGATTGTGTATCCGCCGGGAACCAGTGACCGGGAACCGGGAACGGATTCATACCGCTGCCTCCGGAATCCGTTCCTCGGCGGGCCGCGTTCTCCAGCGGCGGTGGTGCCAGAAGTATTGATCTGGCGCCAACTTTACGGCGGCCTCGAGCCCGGCGGTGAACGCGGCGGTCAATCGGTGGACCGCGGCATCGGTATCACCCGAGCGGTCGGTCTCGACCTCGTCGATGCGTACGTGGTAGTGACCGTCCGCCACACGCAGCGCGATGCCGAGGAACAGCGGCTTGCCCGCGCGGATCGCCATGAGCGCGGGGCCGCGGTGCGTCGATGCCGGCCTGCCGAAGAACGGGACGAAGATGCCGGCCCGCCGCGCGTTCTGGTCGGCGACGAAGGCGACAACGCGGCCGGCGCGTAGCGAGCGCAGCGCCTGCCGGGGCGCACGCCGTCGCTCGATCACCTGCACGCTGAGCCGTTGCCGCGCCGCGACGACCGCACGGTCGAACAGCGCGTTGGCCTGACGTTGCGCCACGACGTCGGTCGGGATACCGCGCGCCGCCAGTGTCGCCGCGCCGATCTCCCAGTTGCCGATGTGGCCGGTGACGATGACACCGCCACGCGCGGCCTCGACGCGCTCGCGAAACGCCTCGAACCCCTCGGTGCTGGTTCGCTCGAGCACATGTCCTCGCGTGAGCGCCGCCATGCGCAGCATCGCGATCGCCTCACGGCCGAGGTGCACGTACGCCGCCGCGGCGGTGCGATGGACCCACGCCTCGTCGCGTTCAGGGAACGCCAGACGGATGTGCGCTTCGACGATGCGGCGGCGGATGCCGAACGGCTGGTACGCTAGCCGCCCCGCGGCCGCCGCCAGCCGCGCGGCCGTGCGTTCACTGACGCGGCAGCCAACGGCGACCGCGGCCGCGAACAGCGCGTACTCGATGCGATGCTTGAGGGTAGTGGTCACTGGCGGCACGCTCACGCCGGCTCGACGACACGGGGTCGCGCGA
The DNA here is from genome assembly GCA_050732715.1 of Longimicrobiales bacterium. Lineage (GTDB taxonomy): Bacteria > Gemmatimonadota > Gemmatimonadetes > Longimicrobiales > RSA9 > JBOHRM01. The sequence continues at coordinate 2,082 of JBOHRM010000990.1, read as the reverse complement.
CCGCGCCGCCCGCGAACTGGAGGCGATGGAGATGACCGTACAGCCCGCGCTCGGCGAGCAGCTCCTCGTGCCGGCCGCGCTGCACGATGCGCCCGTGCTCGAGCACCAGGATCTTGTCCGCGTGCTGGATCGTCGAGAGCCGGTGCGCGATCACGAAGACCGTCCGGCCCGCGAGCAGATGCTCGATCGCGTCCTGGACCAGTCGCTCGGACTCGGAGTCGAGCGCTGACGTCGCCTCATCGAAAATCAGGATCGGCGGATCGCGCAGGATCGCACGCGCGATCGCGATGCGCTGCCGTTGCCCGCCGGACAGACGCGTCGCACGCTCGCCCAACACCGTGTCGTAGCCATCCGGCAGACGGGTGACGAAGTCGTGCGCGTTCGCGGCGCGCGCCGAACGCTCGATCGCCTCGTACGGCGTGTCCGGCGCGCCATACGCGATGTTCGCGCGCACAGTGTCGTGGAACAGCACCGTCTCCTGCGTGACGATGCCGAGCCTCAAACGAAGCGAGCGCGCGCCGAACGCGCGCAGGTCCACACCGTCGACGCTGATCCGGCCGGCCGTCGGGTCATAGAACCTGGCCACGAGATCGACGAGCGTGGTCTTGCCCGCCCCGCTCGGCCCGACCAACGCCACGACCTCGCCCTTGCTCACTTCGAACGACACATTCTCGAGCACCGGCTCGCCGGCGTGGTAATGAAAGCTCACATCCTCGAAACGGATCGCGTCTTCGACGCTCGAGAACTCGCGCGCGCCGGGCACGTCCACCATCTCGATCGGCGTGTCGACGAACTCGAAAACGCGCTCGGCCGCGGCCAGCCCCGGCTGCACGATCGACGGGAACTTGGCAAGCCACTTCGCCGGCGTGTAGAGCTTCATGCTAAGACCGAGGAAGCCAATGAACTCCGCGCCGCCCAGTGAGCCATCGACCAGCACCAGACGGCCGCCGTACCAGAGCAGCAGCACCGTGCCGAGCGCACCCAGGGTCTCGGTCAGCGGGCTGGCCAGCGCGCGCCACCGTTCCGTCCGAAGGAACGCCTTGTAGTACCGGTGCGTGAGCGCGCGGAACCGCCCCCCCTCGAACGGCTCGGCCGCCGCCGCCTTGACCTGCCGTACGCCGGCCACCGTTTCTTGAAGGTGCGACGCGACCTCACCGGCAAGGTGGAGGATGTTGCGGTCGCCGCGCCGGAGCCTGCCCACGAAACGGCGCCAGATGCCGAACATCAGCGGCAGCACGACGAGCGCCACGATCGTGAGCCCGGCATGGATCATCACGAGCGTTGCCACCACGAAGACGATCTCGAGCACGGACGTCGCAAACTTTGCGATGTTGCGCGTGACCAGCGTGCGCAGCTGATCGGCGTCATAGGTTAGGCGATTGATGATCTGACCGGCGCGCGTCCGCCCGAAGAAGCGCAGATCGAGCTCGAGCAGATGGTCATAAACATGATCTCGCAGGTCCCGCGTGACCGATTGCTCGAGCCGCACCACCAGATACTGCTGGAAGAAGTCGAAGACGTTCTTCGCCAGGAAGACGGACAGGATGAACAGGTTGACGGCGAAGAGTCGCTGATGGGCCGGCGCGCTCTGATCGACCACGCGGCCGATCGTGTTTTCGAGGAGCCAGGCCAGCTGTTCGCCACGGCCCAAACCCGCGAGCGGCGCATCGCCGAACAGCGTGTTCATGAGGGGGATCAGCATCAGCAGGCTGAACGCGTCGAGCGCGGCGAACCCGACAGTCGCGACCAGCGAGGCGGCCACCAGCGGCCGGTACGGGCCGAGATAACCGAGGATTCGTGCGTAAAGCTTCATCTAACGGAGAGGACTTAGGACTCAGGACTCAGGACTCAGGACTCAGGTCTTAGCACCGCGTTTCGTATGTTCGATGCTTCTCCGATGAATCACTTAGCACCTAGCACTCAGGCAGGCAAGCCACCTCCAACCTTCAAGCTCGGTTCTGCCCCGGCGTCCCCGATCGGCCGGGCCCCTCGCCAGCCCCAGACCCTAGGTGCTCCAGTTCGCAATTACCGCCGCGTATTCCCGTGTCCTAAAGCTCGCGTAGATTTACGTGTAGGTGTACG
>JBOHRM010000989.1:0-5937 GCA_050732715.1 Longimicrobiales bacterium | reverse complement strand
GACTTTTCTCGTGTTGACGATCGTGGGCATCACGCTGCTGATCTTTCGCGGCCGCGCCACGGGCGACGAGGAGACGACGGCGCTCCTGGCGATGGGCATCCTCGGGATCGTCGTTGGTCTCGCGTTCCTGGTCGGTGCGCTCGCCACCTGGTTTCTGGCACGACGCTGGGGCCTGATCGACCTCGAGAAGCCCACACCGGCACAGGGTCCGGCCGATTCCCGAACCTCGGGCCGCGAGCCCGTCCTCCGATAGCGCAGACCACGCACCAAAGCGGAGATCACGCGACAGCCGTTCGATCGTCCGGGCGGTCGAGGAACCGAGAACCTGATCCGAGCTGGAGCGAAGAGATGCCGCGGACAGCATCGCCAAAGGAACGTGCGCTTATTGCGCCAAGAGATCACACGACAGGGCGCGGTCCGGCACCTCGACACATGCGGAGAGCGCCGGGCCGTCGCCGAGGCGGCGGATCGTAAGTTCGGCCAGCCCGAGACGCTCTACCACCTGCGGGACAGCCAAGCTATACCGTTCCGCGAGGAACCACCCACTCGACCGGTTGGGACGTGACGGCCGCGATGCGGTCGAAATCGGCATCGTAGTGGAGAACCGTCATGTTGGCGGCCTCGGCGGTCGCCGCGATGATGAGGTCCGGAATCGGGATCCGATGCTGCCCCCGCTTGGCCAGCCTTCCCTGGACGGCGATCGCCCGCTGCAGGATCGACTCCGTGATGGGAATGCTCACGTATGACAGCTTCCGTCGCGCCCGAATTTGCTCGTAATCGCGCGAATTCCGGGCGCTGAACAGGACCTCCAGGTCGATGAGCGCACAGCTTGCCGCCTCGCCGGCGGCGATGATCGGCGCTAGACGTTCGCGTACAGGCGCGAGCGGCATCCGGGCGAGCGCGCTCTTGTCTACGAGGTATCGCGCGCTCAACTCAAGTCCGCCATGCCGACGCCATCACCTCAGGATCGTCGAGGTCCATTCCACGCATGGTGCTGAGTGCCTCGATCTCCTGGCGGCGTGCTCGTTCCCGGAGGACGGCGAGAAACGCCTGTTGAACCGTTTCCTTGAACGTCCTCGTACCGAGGATGCGACGGACGTTGTCGAATAGCTGTTCATCGATCTCGACGCTTGTCTTTTTCACTGCCATACAGCCTCCGAAATGATATCCGATCTTTGCTCAACAAGGAATCTAATCGGCGGCGCAATCGATATCAATCCATCTGCAAGAGGAAGCGAGAAGCTTAGGTATTAGAGGTCACCGGCCCTCAGCGCCCGCAGCGTGCCGAGGTTTCGCCGGTCGGCTTCTTCCGCGTTGGCGTCCTTGGGGGTCTCGATCATCATCGGCACGTCGAGCCACCGAGGGTCGCGCATCAGGTGACGGAAGCCGTCGAGGCCAATCTTGCCTTCACCGATGTGGGCGTGGCGGTCGATGGCGGAGCCGAGGTCGGCGGCGCTGTCGTTGAGGTGCCAGCACAGGACGCGGTCGCGGCCGATGGTGCGTTCCAGGTTGGCCATCACGCCATCGTAGTCGCGGACGATATCGTGGCCGCCGGCGAAGAGGTGGCAGGTGTCCAGGCAGACGCCGACGAACGGCGCGAGGTCCGGCGCGGCGTCGTGGATCGCGCCAATGATGGAGGTCAGCTCGGCGAAATCGCGGCCGAGGAGGTTTCGCGTGCCCGGTGTGTTCTCGATCAGGATGCGCGTCCGGCCTTGGCCGGTCCGCAGGGAGCGTACGATCGCTTCGGCCTTGCGTTGGAGACCGGCCCTGCGGTCGCCGTCGGTGGCGGAGCCGGCGTGGACGACGAGGTGGTCGGCGCCGATCGACTCGCAGCGGGCGAGCTCGGCGGCGAGGCCGGTGGCGGAGCGTTCGTACAGGTCGGGGCTCGGGCTCGCGCAGTTGAGCAGGTAGCAGGCGTGGACGGTCGTGCCGACGATGCCGTGCTCGGCGCACGCGGCGCGGTAGCCGTCACGTTCTTCGTCGCCGAAGACGGGGTCGAACCATTGCTGGGGCGTCTTCGTGAAGATCTGGGTCCAGGCGGCGCCGATCGCGGCGGCGCGTGCCGGTGCGGTGCAGACGCCGCCGGCGATCGAGACGTGTGCGCCGAGGAGGTCTCTGAACTCGGTCGTCAGCGTGGCAGCTCGATGTTGCAGTGTTCCTCGAGATACCCGGCCAGGACGCGGTAGGTCTTGGTAGGTCTTCTCCGGTCCTTCGCTCGACGGCTCGTCGCTGGCGACGTGCCGGTCCGCCGGAGCGCAACTCAGCGCAACCCGAGGAACCGGCCAAGAGCTTCGTCAACACGACGGACGGCCTCTTCGCTCAAGCTGCCCAGTCGGTTCCCAAGTCTCGCACGAGGGATCGTTTGGACCTTGTCCACCATGATCTGGGATGAGCGCCTGAGGCCGCTCTCGGGCCCAGGCTCGATATCGATGCGGATTGGAGGCAGGTCGCGGAGGTCGCTGGTGATCGGCAGCAGGGTGGCGGACGGAAGCGCCTCGAACACGTCGGCCTGAATAAGCAACGCGGGTCGCGGCTTGCCGTAGGCGCCAGGAAAGACCGCGGTGACGATTTCGCCGCGCCTCATTCCTCATCCTCCCACACCCACTCCTTCGCGAACTCGTTGAGATTCGCCTCCAGCATGCGGAGGTGCTCGGACTCGGCACTACGCGGATCGCTCGCCTCACGTGCAAGCGCGCGCGAGGCTCGACGGGCCTCCTCTTCCCACGCGGCGCGCTCCTGCTGCGCAATGTAAGCTTCGATCACCTCGCGGATCAGCTCGCTCACGGCCTTGTCCTGCGCGGCGGCGAGCTCCGTCAGGGTTCGCTTGTCCTGTTTCGCGAGTCTAAAGTTCACGTTCTCCTTCACGTCGTCGGCCACTTCAGCCTCCTGGAAACAGCAATAGAACGATCGTTTCCTAACATAGGGGCGTCAGCAAGCGTTTGTCAATTGCAAAAGCGATTACATGACGCAATCTAAATCGCAATGATTAATTCTACGCGCGCCGCATGCGATCACCGCGGTGAGCCCTCGTAGGGTCGGCGTTCGGGCTCGCAGTTGAGCAGGTAGCAGGCGCGGACGATCGTTCCGACGATGCCGTGCTCGGCGTATGCGTTCGTGGGCTCCGGTCTCACGCATACGCAGAGTCAGGCGATGCTTCGGATTCTTGCGTGCCGTCACATTGTTCCGTCACCGAAGACGGGGTCGAACCATTGCTGGGGCGTCTTCGTGAAGATCTGGGTCTAGGCGGCGCCGATCGCGGCGGCGCGTGCGGGTGCGGTGCAGACGCCGCCGGCGATCGAGACGTGTGCGCCGAGAAGGTCCCTGGACTCTGATGTCAGCGGGGTAGCTCGATGTTGCAGTGTTCCTCGAGGTGCCCGGCCAGGACGCGGTAGGCCTTCTCCTGCCCTCCGGTCCAGGGCTCGTCACTGGCGACGGTCTGGGCGCCGCGCAGGACTTCGGCGGCGGATCGGGCGTCGCCCGCCGGGAGCACATCGGCCAGTGCCGCAAGCGCTTGGTGCCACGTTTCTTGCGCCGCGAGTTGCTGTTCGCGGTTTGCCTTGGCGACCCGGATGGTCTCCCGGTCGGCCGCGGCGAAGCTTTCCGCGACCTCGCAGAGCTGCTCATGGGAGCCGGTCTGCGCGGCGACGACTTGCGTTTCGGCGAACGTCGTCACGCCGATCAGGCCGGCGAGAATCCACGCCGAGGCGAGAGGACGCCGGGGGTGAGTCTGATCGCTGGACATCATAGGGGTCTCCTTCACTGAGAATGCGTCTCATGGCGCTCGGCGGGAAGGGCTGCGGCCGAGCGAGGGCTGTCTGGACCGGATTGCCTGGCGTTGGCTCGCCGAGCGCGGCCCAATTACGTCCCAGGCGGGCGCCATCGCGGCTGATTCGCAAGCATGGTGCCGTACGCCGCCGACCCGGTGGGTCCCGGCCCGAACCGGGTCTTCGGCCAAGCTGATCTTGCCGAACCCTGATCCTCGAAGGGGGAGCGCAGGGTGAGAGACGCATGGAGCGGCCATTACTGGCTCGATCTAGGGACCGCGCGGGCACCACTCGAGGCTTGAAATTACCCACAGTTGATGTAACTTACATTAAATGTCGGTTACATTGAATGTGAGTAACGATGTTCGTGAATCGCGAAAGCGAGATCGTGGCGGTCGAGAGGTGGTGGCGGCGATCCGGAGCGGGACTGGCGCTGGTCTGGGGGCGCCGCCGAGTCGGTAAGACGGCGCTGCTTCAAATGGTCTCGGAGGGCAAGCCCACGGTGTTTCATACCGGGGCTGGCCGGCCTGCGACGGATGAGCTGCATCTGCTGTCGAGGGCGGCAGCCCGTTCCGTGGGCGTTGGCATTCGCGATCTTGCGGCGCGGCCGTTCGTCGATTGGGATGATGCGTTCGAGTTTCTCGCGGGCGTTGCGCGGGAGCCGCTGCTGCTCGTGCTCGACGAGTTCCCGGAGCTGGTCGGGCGTCTGCCTGAGCTGCCGGGGATTCTGCGCGCTTTTTGGGATCGCGTGCGTTCTCGCACGCAATTGCGTGTGTTGCTTTGTGGCTCGGCGGTTCGATCGATGACCGCGATCCAGGAGGAGCGGTCGGCGCTGTACGGTCGTGTTGACCTCGCCTTGCACGTCCGCCCGTTCCGTCCGCACGAGGCCGCGTTGATGCTGCGCGGCCTGCGGCCATCGGATCGGGCGTTGGTCTTCGGCCTGGTCGGTGGCATGCCACTGTATCTCGAATGGTGGGATCAGGACAGGAGCGTGCGCGATAACCTGCTCCGGCTCGCATGTACGCCCGGCGGTCAGCTCTTGAACGAGGGCCAGCTCGTCCTTGCGACCGAGGGCGATACGGGTGAGCTAGGGCGCCTGGTCCTGCGTGCGATCGCGGCAGGGCGCACGCGACATGCCGAGATTGCGCAGGCGGCGGGCGCCGAGCCGGCCCGCACGCTCGACAGATTGATTGAGCTGGGGTTGGTGGAACGCCTGGTACCGGTCACCGAACGCGAGGCACGGACTCGTCGGCGGATATATCGCGTTGCGGACAACTTCCTGGCGTTCTGGCTTGGCGTCCTCGACCGGCACCGTTCGGCCATCGAACGTGGGTTGGGCCGGCAAATCATCCAGACCTTGATGACCGAGCTCGACGATCATATGCGCGAACCGTGGGAAGCCGCGTTCCGAGAGCATCTGGTTCGGCTGGCGGTTGCCGGTGAGCTAGGCCCGGCCATCGTGGACATTGGCCGATTTTGGCGAGACGCCCCGCCTTCGGAGATCGATGCAGTTGTTCTGGCCGGCCGGCGGCGCGAAGCCATCATGGTCGGCGAGGCCAAGTGGGCCAGGCGAGTAAACGCGGAGCGGATCGTACGTCATCTCGAGGACAAAGTCGAGGCTCTTCCCAGGCGCGCGCCCGCGATTCGCTATGCGGTCGCGGCACGGGAGAATTTGACACACATACACGAGGATACGCTGGCCATAACGGCCAATGACGTTTTCGGCGTCTAGGTACTAGGCTTCGATCATCTGCTCAATCGGCGCCGACGATCAGGACGATGGCCGAGAAGATCGCGGTCATTGCCACGATCGTGCCGGCCATGGTGCCGAGGATCTGCCAGACAACCCGATTCTCGAACCGAGCCAGGCGCAATTCCATATCCTTGGCGAACCGTTCGAAGCGCGCATCGCGCTCGGCGAAGCGGGCGTCCATCTCCCGAGTGAATTGCCCGAAGCGCGCGTCGAGCTCGCGAGCCAGCGCGGTGAGCAGCTTGGTCTCCAGCTCACCGAGCTTCTCGTCGAGGTACGGCTTCGTGACGAGCGATGGCTGCTCGGGTCGATTCGGGCGGTTCATCGAATCGGCGTCCGCCATGGTGACGGCGTCCAACCAGGCATCGATCGCGGCCTCCCGCGGCTGCGTGGTGCTGCGCGAAACTTCGGCAAGATAACGCG
>JBOHRM010000988.1:0-18753 GCA_050732715.1 Longimicrobiales bacterium | reverse complement strand
TCCCATACCCGGTTGACCCATGGAACTAACGAGGGGTATCATTGCGGCCCATGGAACCGTGGAACGCGAGACAAATGCCCCCCGGGCGGTCGCTCCGGGATCCCGGGTCCGCAAACGTTGGTTTGGGGCGTGTTCGTTCCACGAAACGTTCTACGGAGATGATGTAGGTCGTTGTGTCGGCCCCGTAGCCAAGTGGTAAGGCGGAGGTCTGCAAAACCTCTACTCGGCGGTTCGAATCCGCCCGGGGCCTCTTCTCTCTCAATGGTTTTCTGGCGATTTGCGAAACAGGTAGTGGCGGGCAACGCGCTGCCACGTCTGGTGGCGCCGACGCTCAGACTCCACGGCGTTGATGCGTTCGATGTGATCGGACACAGCTTTCTCATTGGTCACGCGAGAGCGCGCTGCCGAGGTTGCCGATGTGCTCATGCCGCCTCGCGATCATCGTCGCCGGCCCGCGGGGCCGTGCGCAGTTCCGCCGCCAGCGCGAGCAGCGTCCGCGCACAAACCTCCAGCCCCGACGCCAGCCGGTCGAGGCCCCGGGCGGCGGCGTCCGCTCGCCCTACACCCAGCTCAGTAGCGCCGACTCCGACAGCCCGCTCCTGCGCGCGAGCTCCCGCGGGGTCAGGCCGCTGTCGCGCTCGACCGTCCGGGTCAGATCTCGTCGGCTCATGCCCCGAACGTAATGTGCGCCGTTTCCTAGGTTGGAGCTGGGGTGCAGGCCCTACCAGGCATCGCCGATCTCGACCAGCGGCTCTACCGCGCGAATCATTTCCAACACCTGCCCGAATGCGTGACCGAGCAACTGCTTGAGCCGAGCATTCGAGGTATTTCCGCTTCGCAACCAGATCACTTGTGGTGGCGGGCCACGGCGGTCCAACAGCTCAACAAAATCGCTGTCTTTCGTCATCACCACGACGCCGGCCGACTTCGCCCTGTCGAAGATTTCTACGTCCTCGGCCTCGCGCAAACCCATATCCCGCACGGCCACGGTATCGATCCCGAACCGCATGTGGAGCCACGGAGCCATGGCGGGAGATATCTGCGCGTCGAGCCAAAGAGTCACGCCACCACGACGGGGTGATCCAGGCGACGTGACGCGAAGCGCAGGCACGCCTCGACGTCTTCGGGCTCCAAGTCTGGCAGCTCTTCGAGTACCTGCTGACGCGTAAGACCCGAAGCAAGAAGGTCGAGCACGTCGGTGACACGTATGCGCATACCACGCACGCAAGGGCGGCCGCCACACTGCTTCGGGTTGACCGTGACTCGATCCATCAGGTTCATGACATGACCTCCTAGCAATCCTTCCTAGGCATTCAAACCAACTTAATGCGACCTCATGAACCTGCCAACGGAGTCGGCATGGAGGGGCATGACCTTCAGCGCGTCGCGAACGACGGTCCGGCCGTCACCTTCGCGCTAAGTGCGATCGCCTCGGGTGTGAGCTCGAAGTCGAGCGTGGCCGTTTCGCCATCGCGAACGGCCGCCGTCCGCTCGCCAGCGGCGTAGCCGAGCAGTCGCACCTGCACGGTCACACCGCCCGCGGGTGCGTTCGTCAATGTGAAGCGGCCCTCTGCATTCGCCACCGCTCCGACCGACGTGCCCGCGACGCTCACCTGCGCACCGCCGAGCGGCTGCGAAGTGCCGGCTTCGATCACCCGCCCGGCCATCGTCCCCGTTTGCCTCGACTCCTGCGCCGTCGAACCGCCGGCCGCCTGGTCCACGGCGCTCGCCGTCCGTGTCTCGAGAGCGGTCGCCATCCCTGCGACGTAGAACATCGCCAAAGCGCACGGTCGTGCGTTTCATAGGCCGACTCCTCCGGGTATCGGGCTCGAGCTACGCGCGGTCGCGCGCCTCCACATCAAGGCCGTCGCTGCTTCTTTCGTGTTCCTGCTTGGCCTGCTGGGGGACGAAACTCGGAAACCTGCATGGCGAATACGTGAAGATCCGGTATCGGCCAGGAAACGAAGGCGTGACGGTTCGCTTGCGGGGCGGAGGCCGCGCGTGCGGGCACCGGTCTTCACAACAGCCTGGCCTCACGGCATGTTGGAGATGCCTCCGTCCGCAATCGACGATTACACGAGACGACATCCATGCGACGCTATCGTGACGTTCACGGCGACTCCGGAGTCGTTGCGTACGACCCAGGGCCTGACTTCATCAAGGTGAGATTCAAGCACGGCGAGACGTACGTGTACAACTACGAGTCGACCGGCAGATTCCAGGTCGAACGGATGAAAGTACTCGCCGTCTCGGGCGAGGGGCTGAGTGCGTTCATCAGCAAGTTCGTGAAGGAGAACTACGCTCGGCGAGAAACGTGAGCAGGGCCAGCCGCTAGACGACGCGGAGCGGCTACACCTCAGCCCCCGAGGCGACGAATTCGATGGAATATTCGTTTCAGCCGTTCCTGGACGCGTTGGGAACCAACTGGTTCGAGGACGATGCGCTCCTGAAGCGACTCCTCGAGCACCACGTCGGACCCGGCCGGTACACCGAGGCGGCGTTCGCGCGCTGGGGAAGCCGCGTGGCCGGCCCGCTTCGCGAGTCGGCCGAAGTGTCGGCCTACATCGAGAATCGGCCACGGCTCCAGCATTACGACGGCCACGGCCGCCGCGTCGACCGGATCTTTCTTCCAGACTCGACGCTTGCATCGCTGGCGGAGGTGGCGGGCCACGAACGGCTCGGTGCGGTCCACGGCGAGCCGTTCTCGTTCTATGCCATGACTTACCTATACGGCCAGAACGGCGAGGCCGGCGTGATGTGCTCGCTCGGGTGTACTGACGGCCTGGTCAGGGTCATCGATGCGGTTGGCGGCGGTGAAGCACAGCGCGAGGCGGTGCAACGGATCCGGAACTCGACGCCGGAGCGAGTCTGGCACGCGGCGCAGTTCGTGACCGAGATGCAGGGCGGTTCGGACGTGCCCGCGAACGTCACGCGAGCGATCCCCGACGGAGAGAGGTGGCGGCTGCGCGGCCGGAAGTGGTTCTGCTCGAACGTGAATGCCGATTACTTCCTGGTCACCGCACGTCCAGAGGGGGCGCCGGAAGGCAGCAATGGCATCGGCCTCTTCTTCGTGCCGGCCTACCTCGACGATGGAGAGTGGCAGCGGAACGGCTACACCGTGGACCGCCTGAAGGACAAGCTCGGCACCTGTGAGCTGGCCACGGCCGAGGTGACGTTTGACGGGGCCGTCGCCTACGCCGTCGGTCCGCTCGAGCAGGGGCTGCCGAACCTGTTGCGCTACGTCCTTTCCACCTCGCGTTTGTACTGCGTCCAGAACGCCGCCTCGACGCTGCGCCAGGCCGAGCGCATCACGTCCGCGTATACGGAGTTCCGCACCGCGTTCGGCCGTCGCCTGGCGGAGTTCGCCCTCGTCAAGGCACCCCTGGAGCGGATCCGCCGCGCGCGGCAGCGCGCGCTCGCCTGTTTCTTCGAGCTGCTTCGGCTCTGGGAGGACGCAGCAGGTTCAGGCGCAGACGATACGCGCGCCGTCGATTTCCGGATCCTCCTGAGCCTCTGCAAGCCGGTCCTCACCATGGCCTCCACGCGACTGACCCGCGACGCCATGATGCTGCTCGGCGGGAACGGCATCGAAGAGCGATTCTCTCCTCTGCCTCGCCTCTTCCGCGACGCCGTGATCATGGAGACGTGGGAAGGACCGCACGACGTGCTCTTCACTCAGGCTTTCCGCGACCTCCGTCGATTCGACCCGGATCCGGAAGCGTTCATCGCACGAGTGGCCGGCGCTCACGGCCAACCGCTGGTCGACCCGCTGCGCCACGCCCTGCGCGAACCCGACACCGAATCGTCCATCCTCCAGTTCCGCCGGCTCGCGCCGCGCATCGTCGACGCGTTCGCCGACCGCGCGCTCGACGAGGCCGACGCGCATCCGCCGTAATTCTCGACGTGGCTCGGCCCGTAAACTCTGCCGCCGCAGCGCTCCTCTCGATCATCGCGCTCCACTCTGAGGCGGTTCGGCGACGCTGGTCTTGATCGGCACGGCGTTGCGGATCGGAGCCCGGGCTGACGAGTACTCACCTTCCGCCAGATTCGTGAATTCGAACGGCGCAGATGTCCCACTCGATTCGATGAAGAGTGCTTGTGTATTCGGCGACGAGAAATCGCAGGCGAGAAGTGGATCGTGATCGACGGCAGTCCCGTCTCGTCCGGTAGCTTCGGCTCGACGCTCGCCAGTATCTCCGTTCATGACATCGCGCGGATCGATGTTCTGAAGGACGCCGCCGCCGCGGCGATCTACGGTATTCGGGGCGCCAACGGCGTGGTTGTCGTAACAACAAGGCGAGGCCGCTAACGGTGAGCTTCCGCGCTCGTCCGCCTGAGCTGGGTAGGCACAACCCTGGCTCCATCATCCCGCGCGCCCAGGTGACGGATCGCGTGAGCGATTGTTCGGGTGAGCGACACTTGCAGATGTGTACACAAATGGCTACATTGACCCATGATCTTCGCTGGGATTCGCGAACTGAGGAACGACCTGAGCCGTTACGTACGGCGCGTCGAAGCAGGCGAACGCATCGCGGTAACCGCGCGCGGTCGTGTGGTTGCTGAGCTCGTTCCCCCGACGGGCGGTGCACACGCTACGTCGCCTCGTTACCAGGCGCTAGTCACGGCGGGAGTCATCCGTCCGGCCGTTGAATCAGGGGACCCGTTGGCCGACCTGCCGGTTCTGCATCTGCCGCCCGGTACTGCGAGCGCGCTCATCGACGCGGATCGTGGCGACCGCTAGCACGCCTCGATCCAAGCTGGGACCATCGCCGCCGACCGAGCCCGCTGCCGCCGCGCCGGAAGTATCCCTGCCAATGTCGTACATCGAATCGAGCGCGCTGGTCGCGGCGTTCATCGAGGCCGACCGCGCCGCGCGCAAGGCTATTCGCGCGAAGGACCGGCCCATCACGTCAGCCCTCACACTAGCAGAAACACACCGAGCGGTGCTTCGCGCCCGGCTGGCGGACCGCATAACACCAGAGGACGAGCGCAGAGTGTTGCGGGGCCTCCAGCGCTTCGCTCGACGCTGCGATGTCATCGCCGTGACCGAGGATGTCCTCACACGCGCCGGACGGCCGTTCCCGATCGAGCCGATCCGGACGCTCGACGCGATCCATCTCGCGAGTGTCGAGGTGCTTGGCGCACAACCGCAGCTCGTGACCGTGGTGACCCGCGATTCCCGCGTTGGTGAGAACGCGCGTGCCCTCGGTTATGCCGTCGCACCGTAGAGTCGCGGTCACCTTGACGGGCGGTCAGTCATCGACTCGCTCATCCCACGTTCGCTGACGAGCTCCATCGGGCCGGCATGGCCTTCGGCTGCTTCCAGGGCAGGCGCGGCGGTCGTCGATCGCGTCTTCGCACCCCAGATGACCAGCCAGAGGATGATCGGCAGCTCGGCGACCTCGAGCGGCAACGTGATCGGTGACACCAGCGGCACGTATTGTGGCACGATCAGGGTGACGAACGCATCGGCCAGATAGGCGGTCCCCGCGACCATCAGCAACACTCCGAGCACGCGGGGGATGAACCCCGAGCGGATGACCAAGATCGCGAACGGGAACAGCCAAAGTCCCCAGAAGACGGACGCGACGGTGATGCCCTGGCCGTGCAGGCGTAGGAACAGGTACGCGAGCGCATCGAGCTGGGGCGTCTCGAACGCGGACAAGAAGTCGGCGCCGCCGGCGAGCGTCAGCGCGGCGATCTCGTTGAGCACGTTGACGAACATGATCGGAACGGAGACCAGCGCGCCCAGGATTACCAACTGCTTGGCAAGATTTGGGTTGACCGGCTTGAACAGGCGGTAGAGCGCCAGGACGAGAACACGAAGACGACCTGGTGAATCAGCTCGCTCGCGATGCCGGCGCGGAGCAGCCATTCGGACGCCCTGAGGTTGTCCGCTGTCGCCGTCGCGTTCCGGACACGATCAGCTTACCGGGGACGTAGAGAAGGCCAATGGGGGCGATGGGCGGCCGCCGTTGCGGGCGGGAACAGGGCGAGCCCGAGGGCGATGATACCGGGACGGATGCGCACCTTCATTCTCCTCGTCCCATGACGTGGACTCCGGCTTCGGTCGGAGCCTTCAGGCGCTACGCAACCCGGCTGGGCGTCCCGCGCTCTGCCTTGCCTCGCGCGACGCGCGTCTGTTGCGAGATTCTGCTCGCCTCCAGCGCACTACCGCGTGTCTCGCGGCTCTCCGCTTATTGACCAATACGATCGAATCACGTACAATGCGTGCGCACGCTCTGGGGCTTTCGGCAAGGATCCACAACAGGACCGGGCAGACGACGATGGCACGCGCGACGGGTACAGTGGACCGCTTCTTGGACGACAAGGGCTTCGGCTTTATCAAGCCCGACGACGGAGAGAAGGATGTCTTCGTCCACCACTCCGCTATTGGGGGCAGCGGCTTCAAGTCGCTGGCGCCCGGTCAGCGAGTGGAATTCGATCTGGTGCGGGATCCCAAGGGCCCGCGAGCAGAGAACGTCGAGCTCCTGAGCGAGTAGGACGAATCGCGGCAGGCCGTCGCGCGGGAGGGGGCGTAAACGTCTCCGCCCCCTCCCGAGGCGGAGCCTGTGAGACCCTCGGTTTTATCTTGGCCTCCTCGGCTCACTCCGCGAGCCTCCTCCAGCTGGACAGCGGCAAGCCAATCGCGGTCTCTCGATCCGCACGGCGTTATGCTGACCCCGGATTCTGGAGGGTGCTTGGAGGGAGAGACGGGTTCTCGAGCCCACCCGCGCTCCGGGTTTCTCGAGCGAGGCGATGCAGATCAGACGCCGCACGGGTGAACGTCACATGCGTGACTCCGCTGGGCGAGGAGGTGGCCTCGACCTGGTAGTCCCTCTCGAGGCCCTCCAGTCCGTCCCAGAGGCGTACGCCTCGGCCGAGCAGGATCGGGGACCACCACGATGTGCATGTGGTCGATGAGCCCGGCAGCAAGGAATCCGCGGATCATGGTGGGACCCCCGCCGACTGACCGCCGCATCCGTCGAGCTGGCCGCCCGCGTGGGACTTCGTGCCGGACGGGTACGACTCACCGGTTTCCAGACGGTCCTCAGCACCCTCGCTCGAGCGTGCGAGCCAAAGCATCGCGTGCACGAGCAGTGCGCTCGCGAGTACGCGCACGGCGAGACGGAGGCGACGTGGCCGACGAGCGACAGGTCTGCTGGATCAGCACGCACAAGGATGGCGCCCGCCGTGTAGCGCACTACATGGTCCGTGACGGTATCGACGCGCGTGCAGAACGCAGGTGGGTGGTCACCGTCCCCGAGGACCAGCTGGAGCGAGCGCGTGACCATATCGTGCTGCGCATCGAGTGCGATTGCCTGGGTCACAGCTGACCTCGTCCCTCAGGACGGCCGGGCGATTGTTGCCGGCTGGTGGGATCGGGCTTACGCTCGGGCCCGTGAGGCGGGCGGCGTACTGACGAGGCAACGGCTCCGCGCGGGAGCGGTCGCGGCTTCGGGATCCGTCTCGCGAAACCGCGACCGACCACGCGTGATCTCAGAGCGGCGAGGTCTGACCCGGCGCGAGAATCGCGGCCTTCTTCCCCGCTGCCCGGCGCGCCATGCCGAGTTGACCCGCGTGATAACACTGATGGATCACGAGGCCCACGAGCACCCCGGCGCGCGTGGAATCGTTCCCGAACGGGTCCAGCATCTTTTCGGCGAGCGCATCATCGCTCAGCGCAGCGAGTCCGGCGAGGCATGCGTCGCCTGACGCATTGAACCGTTCGACGAGCGTGTCCCAGTCGATCGCATCGTCCGCGTCATGGATCGGATGGTCGAAACGCGCGCGCTCGAGTTGCTCGCTTTCCCAGACCGGCGGCGCGCCGACGAGCTGCATGACCGCGTTCTGCACGTTCACGAGGTGGCCGAGGATCCAGTTCGCGGTGTTGCCGCCGCCCGCGCCCGGCGCCAGCGAATCCTCATGCGTGAGACCGTCGACGTTGCGCGCGATTACGGCGTAGATCGTGCCGAACTGCTGGACCAATATATCGCGTCCGACCATGAGAAGCTCTCCTCCAGGTGATCGCTGTACCCTCAGGAATGCGAAGCCCTTCGGTCTTCGAGGTGACTCCGGGCCCTGCCGCTTACGTGCCGCGCAGCATACTGCGATTGCATGATGCAAGTCAAGTCTGTGCACGAGCTGGGACATGCTCGGACTGAATCGTTCGATCGCGGCCGCGGTTCGAAGCTCGGCTACCGAGACCGCTGCGGCGGCAACTGCTCCAGGAATCGCCACTCGGGCTGCCAGTCGCGGTCGAGCTCAATGCCGGTCAGCCGCGCCAGGACCAACTCGACGGGTATCCGTCCGCCCTGCAAGATCGCGTCGTGGAACTCGCGGTCGGTCATCTGGCCGGAGTCGACGAGCTCGGCGTGCAGCGTGCGGAACTGGAGACCGCCCATCATGTAGGCGGTCTGGTAGAGCGGCGAATAGCTGCCGTTGAACGAACGCCGCACCTCGGCCTCGGCGTTGGCGCGTTCGTGGCCGACCTGCTCGACCAGCAGATCGATGCACTGCTCGGGCGTCATCTCGCCGAGGTGGAAGGAGAGGGAGAAGATGATGCGCGCGGCGCGGTGGTTGCGCCAGAAGAGCGCGCCGATGCGGTCCTCGGGCGAGGCGAAGAAGCCGCGGTCCCAGAGCAGCGTTTCCCAGTAGAATGCGTTTCCCTCGCTCCAGAAGGGTGTGCCGAAGAGGTCCCGGTAGCTGAAGTGCCGGTCGCTCATGAACCCCTGGAGGTGGTGGCCGGGAATCAGCTCGTGATGCACGGTGGCGCGCGAGAAGTGCGGGTTGTTGCCGCGCATGCTCATGAGCTTGTCCTCGTGTGACATCTCGTGCGTCGGGTAGGAAACGAGGATGCGCTCGCCGCCCAGGAAGAACGGTGCGACCCTCTGGCGCTCCGGCGACATCATCTCCATGCGCCAGACTTGTTTGGCGAGCGGCGGCACGGTGACGAGGTCGTGCTGTTCCATATACGCTTCGGCCTCGAGGGCGAGCTCGCGGATCAAGTTCGGCTGCTCGCCCGGCGGGACGTGGGCCTGCTTGACCGCCTCGAGCGCGGCGCGCCAGTCATCGCCGTGCCCCATCTCGCGCGCGGCGCGGCGCATCTGGTCGATGCCCCAGGCCAGCTGCTCACGCGCGACCGCGATCAGCTCCTCGGGCGAGTACGGGATCATCTCGTGCGCCAAGTCTTCCAGCAGCGCATCGCGTCCCAGCGGCTCACCCACGATCGGTTCCTCGCCGCCCGGCTCGATACCGACGATGTCCTGGCGCAGCGTCTCACGGTATCGGGTGAGCGCGGAGTCGACCTTCGCGTACGGCGCCTCCGCCCACCAGGTGAAGAAGGGGTCGTAGCCGTGGTGGAAGCGGTACCAGGCCTCGAGCGTGGACGCGAGCTCGTCCACGATGCCCGCGGCGCGGAATGCCGTGAGCCGGGTCGTCTCCACCACATGGGGCAGAGCGGCGGAGCTGGCGAGCGTGCCGCCATCGTCGCTGGGCGGGTCCACCGTTCGTGCCGACGACGGTGCGTCCGAGCGCACCCCGGCCTCCACCGCTTCACGGATCGAGTCTACCGTCGCGGCGAGCCGCGTGAGCGTGCCGGCGGCCTCTCGCGGGTCGAGGGACTCGAGGTTTCGTCGCGCATCGTGCAACGCGTGGATCGTGCCGGCGAAGGGCAGCAGGTCCGCCGTCTCGACGAGCAGCGCCTCCTCCCACGCGAGCTCGAAGATGTTGTGCTCGATCTCGTTGCGGAGCAGCACGTAGTCGACGCGGCCCTCGGCGTCGAGCACGTCGAAGTCGAGATCGGTGAGCCGCCCGAGCCACGTGCGGTCGAACGCGCGGAGCGCATCTCGACGGGAGGGCGAGTAGGTGCCGTCGTACCGTCGACCGAGCGCGCCGCGGTCTTCGCCGTAGCGCTCGACAAGATCGCGGAGGCCGATCGATGCCCGTGCGGCGAGCGGGCCGAGCTCGGGCACCCACGCGCTGGCGGCAGCGTCCACCGCGAGTGCTGGCCCGGCCGTCATCGAGCGGGTCGGCGCGGGCCTCGCCGCGGTCGTAGTCGTCTCCGCGGTCCTGCCGGTCTGCGCGAGCGCGGGTGACGCGACGGCGAACGCGCCGAGCAGCACGACGCCCACGGCGAGCGCGTCGGACACGCGACGAGACGCGAAGCGACGGGTTGGCATGGTGTGGGCTCCTGTCATTGCAGCCGGATATTCCGCGCCGGCAGTACGGTTCTCAAAGACGATGGGAGCAAACAGTGCAAGCTACCGAGCGGGGATGGCGCGTGCAAACGGCGGGCTGCAAGGCGGCACGCTGTCAGCCGCGGCTATAGCTGCACGTGGCAACTGGACGGCGGCGCCCGGGCACATCGCGCGCATCAGGGTAGCTCGTCGTGCGCGATCGTGCGCGGAAAACGCGACGAGGTGTTTGCGCACCGACCGAACTGCCGGGCCAGCCGAAGATTGCATACAAAGTGGCCGCACGCTGTTGTCTATGGCTGCGTTGGCTTGCGCGTTCTACAATGTTGCCGATCGCCAGACTGCCGGTTTAGCTTGGCGATGATTTGCATGCAAAGCGGACCCGCTTGCGGCTGATGGACCCCGGCCGCGCGCGCAGATGGCGGCGTTTCGCGCACCAACCCAACAGAGGAGGGACGATGGCTTTCCCGAGAGTCATGCTCCTGCAGGCCAGATCGATGGTCGCGGGCGTGCTGTTGCTCGTGGGCGTGCCTGCGTCGGTGTCGGCCCAGCAGACCGGCTCGATCCGCGGCCGAGTGGTCGACGCGGCGACGGAGCGGCCGCTGGTGGGCGCGCAGGTCGTGCTTGCCGGCACGGGTCGAGGTGGTGTGACGAACGCGGCGGGCGAGTTCGTCATCGAGAACATCTCCGCGGCCGCGCACACGGTGCGGGTCGAGATGATCGGCTACGCGACGGCGGAGCAGCAGGTCACGGTAGCGGCGGGTGAGGCCGGGCAGCTCACGTTCGAGCTGGCGATCACGGCGGTTAGCCTGGACGAGGTGGTGGTGACGGGCACGCCGGGCGCGACGTCGAAGCGCACGCTCGGCAACTCGATCACGACGTTGAACGCCGCGGAAATCACGGAGCGGACCGCGATCACGAACCTGACGGAGCTGCTACAGGCGAAGACGCCGGGTGTGCAGATCATGCCGAACTCGGGAACGCTGGGCGCGGCGGCGGACATTCGGATCCGCGGCGCGGGTTCGCTCACGCAGATCAAGCCGGTCATCTACATCGACGGTGTCCGCTACAACAACGATGACCTCGGCACCTTCACCCCGTCGGGCGCAGGCACGACGTCGTTCAGCGGTCAAGCGTTCTCGGCGTTCGACCTGATCAACCCGGAAGACATCGAGTCGATCGAGGTGATCAAGGGGCCGTCCGCCGCGACGCTCTACGGCGCGGAAGCGGCGAACGGTGTGATTCAGATCATTACGAAGAAGGGCCGCCGCGGCGAGCAAGCGATGAGCTGGCAGGTGCGGACGGAGTACGGACAGAACGATCTGGGCGTCGACATACCGGACAACTATACCACGTGCTCGCAAGACGTGATCGACGATGTGGATGACAGCGGCAATCCGATCTGGCCGGGTTGTCAGGCTGTCGCGGCGGGGACGTTGATCCGTGGCAACCCGCTGCGCGACGACCCGGCGGCACTGAGGAACGGCCCGATGAAGAAGTTGTCCGTCTCGGCGCGGGGCGGCGGCGAGCGTTACTCGTTCTTCATCTCGGGCGACATCAACGAGGAGGACGGTGTCTTCCACAACAACTACAACGACCGCAGATCGGTCCGTGCAAACTTCACGTTGAATCCGAACGACTGGCTCGATCTCACGCTCACGTCGTCTTACGCTCGCGGGAGCCTGCGCGTCCCGGTCGGTGACGAGGCCGCTCAGGGGATGCTGTTGAGCGCGTTCCGCGGCCGCCCGGGGCGGGTGACGTCGAACCCGTTGAACGCGGGCTGGTCGACGACGCGCGCCGAGCAAGCGAATGCCTACGACAACACGACGCGTTCGGACCGGCTGACGCTCGGCGCGACCGTGAACGCCGCGCCGCTCCCGTGGTTCCGAAATCGGCTGACCGTGGGGCTGGACTATACGTCGAGCCTCGCGCAGGTCCTGTCGCCGCCCGGCTCCGTCGACGCCGACTACGCCGGCCTGCTGACCAGCGGTGTGATCGGTCAACGTGTGCCCCGAAACTATCTCTACACGTTCGATTACTCGGGCAACGTCGATCGGCCGTTGACGGCGGACCTGAGCTCGACCACTTCGTTCGGGTTCCGCGCCGAGTCGAATCGGTACGAGCAGGTCAACGCGACGGGTACGGGCCTCGGCGCGCCCGACATCACGCTGATCAGCGCCGCGGCCACTACCGTAGGCGGCAACACGTACCGTGAGCGGAAATCCGTCGGCTTGTTCGTCCAGGAGCAGCTTGCGTGGAAGAATCGTCTGTTCCTGACGGGCGCGGTGCGCGCGGATGACAACTCGTCGTTCGGCGAATCGTTCGATTGGATCTACTATCCGAAGGCGGGCCTCTCGTGGGTCATCTCGGAGGAGCCGGCGCTCGCGAGCCTCTTCGAGCGTGTACGTGTCAACGACCTGAAGCTGCGCGCGGCGTGGGGCGAGGCGGGTCAAGCACCGGCGCCGTTCTCGGCGACGCAGATCTACACGGTCAACCAGGCGGTCCGTCCGGACGGCACGGTGGTCTCCGCGCTCCAGGCGCGGGCGTTCGGCAACCCGGATCTCGTCGCGGAGCGCGGCACCGAGCTCGAGCTCGGGTTCGATGCGGCACTGTTCAATTCGCGCGCGGGCATCGAGTTCACGTTCTACAACAAGCGGATGAGCGACGTGATCATCTCGACCAGCGCGCCGGGCTCGAGCGGTTTCGCAGGCACGTTCTACGGCTCGACCAACTCGATCCTGACGAACCTGGGCGAAACGTTGAACACGGGCGTCGAACTGAGCCTCACGGCGACGCCGCTGCTGAACCCCCGCTTTGCCTGGGACGTCAACCTCAGCCTCGCCACGAACAGCAACGAGCTGGTCGACTTCGGCGACGACCGCACCGACATGGTCGTCTCCGGCCAATCCTACGGCGCCGTTCAGCGTCACCGCGAGGGCTATCCGATCGGCGGCTATTGGTACCGGGTGCCGGTGCGCGACGCGAACGGCGATCCGGTGGTCTACACGCACACGGACGGCACGCGCACCATGGTCGTGACGGATGAGTTGGAGCACATCGGCACGTCGATCCCGAAGCGCGAGATCAGTCTCAGCAACACGTTCACGCTGTTCGGCGATTTCCGCGTGTTCGTGCTGTTCGATCACAAGGGCGGTCACCACCTGTTCAACTACAAGGAGTACAATCGCTGCGCGGTCAATGCGAACTGCGAGGGGCTGCACGACGCCGGCATGCGCCAGAACGCCGACACGGTGATCTGGCGTTCGACGAGCTCGGTGACCGAGAGCAGCGCCGCGGCCGGCAGCAACGCCAGCGCGGGCGCGCCGCTCGGCTACTGGATCGAGAAGGCGGACTTCATCAAGCTCCGCGACCTGTCGCTGACGTACACGTTGCCGTCGCGCATCGCACAGGCGTTCAGGGCGACGGGCGCGAGCATTACCGTCGCCGGTCACAACCTCGCGCAATGGACGGACTACAGCGGTCTCGACCCCGAGGCAAGCGGTTATGGGCCGGTGCCCGGGCGCGGCAACTTCGCGCGGGCGGACGTCTACCCCGTGCCGATGCTGCGCCGTTGGTCCGTGGCGATGAACCTGAGCTTCTGATGAGGGTGAGACCGATGCGAACGGTGACCATACACGAGAATGAGCGCGGCGGATCGCGCGTGGCGAGCTGGATCGCGGCGCTGGCCGCGTTCGCATTGCTGCTCGGTGGCTGTGGCGACTGGCTCGAGGTGACGAACCCGGGCGCGATCGAAACGCCGTCGCTCGAGGACCCGACGTACCTCCAGCTGATGTACGACGGCGTCGTCGGTGACTTCCAGCCTGCCTATGCGTGGACCGCGCTCTTCAGCGGCGCGTTCACTGACGAGCTGCGCATGCACCACACGTTCGGTGAGAACCTCGAGTTCGACCAGCGGCGCGTGGCGGAGACCAACGGGACGTACGCGTTGGCGGTCTTCAACGGGCTCCACCGCGCTCGTTTCCTGGCGGACAGCGTCGCGGGACGGTTTCGCGTGCTGCTCGGCGACTCGGCCGAGCACGACCTGCGTCTCGCCAAGACGCTCGGCTTCGCGGGCTATACCTGGACGCTGCTGGGCGAGCAGCTCTGCGAGACGCGGATCAACGGGCAGGGCGCCGCACTCGAGCCGGACGGGCTGTTCGCCGGCGCGATCGAGCGTTTCGATGCGGCGATCGCGGCCGCCGCGACGGCGAGCGCGAACGCGCCCAACATCACGGACGAGACACTGCGTGCCCAGGTCCTCGCGGGCGCGGACTCGGTCACGAACATGGCGCGGGTCGGAGCGGCGCGCGCGGCGCTGAACATCGGCGATAATGCCGCCGCGGTCTCGTACGCCGACGCCGTCACGCCGCGATACGTGTCGACCGGCGATCCGGGGTTCCGTTTCGATGTGCACTATCTCCGAGGCAACTCGTCCACCGAGACGCGACGGATGGGCAACCCGTTCTGGGAGTTCGTCTCGGCGGGCGGCTCGTGGGTGTCGATCTCCGGCACGGGTTACGAGAACCTGAACGACGCGCGCATCCCGCACGGTCCGGCCGGCACAATCGGCGTGGCCGGCGGCGGCGAGTTCATCGTACCCAACTCGCCCCGATCGTTCAGCTCGCACGACGGCACCGTCGAGGGTGCGCTCTTCGAGTCGACCTCGAGCATGCGTCTCGCCTCGGCGACCGAAGCGCGATACATCCTCGCAGAGGTGCAGGGCAACACGCCCGCCAATGTGGCGTTCCTCAACGAGCAGCGCGCGATCGGCGGCCAGCCTGCGTTGAGCGGCCCGACGGCCGATGCGTACGCCGCCGCGTTGCGCGAGCAGCGTGCCCGCGAGTTCTTCATCGATGGCCATCGCCTTGCCGACGTGAGGCGCTATGAAGCGCGCTACGGCGTCGACCTGTGGCCGACCGGACCGATGTACGACGGCTCGATCACGTTCGGCGATCAGAAATGCTTCCCCACACCGGTGAGCGAGCATTTCTGACGCGCGGAATTTCGGAGACGGGAAGTGTCGATCGGGCCTCGCGGCGCTTGCGGCCGCGGGGCCCATCGTCTATTGATGGCCGTGGGCCGGTTCAATCCCGCACGGTCGGACCGCAACAAGGACTGCTCCCTATGATGTCGAGCCAGCCTCCCGTCGAGTCGATCCCGGGAACCGCCGAGGCGCGCGCTGTCGCGGCGGCCGCGCGGCCGAATTCGTTCATCACGCGTCTCAATGGGCCGTGGCACAAACGCGCGCTCCAGGCGTTCATGCTCATCGTCATCGCGCATCTCGCCGAGCACATCGTGCAAGCGGTGCAGGTGTACGTGCTCGAATGGCCGAGGCATGAATCGCGCGGTATGATCGGTCAGCTGCTTCCATGGGTGGTCCATTCCGAGGCGCTGCACTACGGCTACGCGGTGATCATGCTGGCCGGCATCTGGATGCTGCTGCCGGGTTTCGTGGGCCGCGCGCGCACGTGGTGGATCATCGCGCTCGTGATCCAGTTCTGGCACCACATCGAGCACGCGCTCCTGCAAGGCCAGGCGATCGCGGGGAGCAACCTCTTCGGTTCGGCAGTGCCCGTGAGCATCGCGCAACTCTGGATTCCGCGCGTCGAGCTGCACCTGCTGTACAACTCGCTGGTGTTCGTGCCGATGATCGTTGCGATGGTTTTCCATCTTTTCCCTAGCGCAAGGGACGCGGCGACGATGCGCTGCGGCTGCGCGCTGCACCCTCGGGTCGCTGCCGCGTGAACCCGGCCGAGAGCACAACCGGGGTCCCCGCGCGACGCATGTCGCGGGGGGTGGGAGCGGCTCAACGGCAGGCCAGCGATCTCGTCCACTTCTCGATCACCGAGGCGGACGAGCAGATGCGGTCCGGCACGCTGTCGCCGGTCGAGCTGATCGACGCCGTCTTCGCGCGCATCGACGCGACCGACTCAACGCTGAACGCATACGTGCGACTGATGCGCGAATCGGCGCTCGAGGAGGCACGCGCCGCGGAGCAAAGGGCGCGTCGCGGCGAACGGATCGGCCCGCTCGACGGCATCCCGATCGGCGTCAAGGACCTCTTCGATACGGCGGGCGTGGTCACCGCGGCAGGCACGGCGGCGTTCCGGGACCGCATCCCCGCCGCGGACGCGACGGCGATCCGGCGGCTGCGTGAAGCCGGCGCCGTCATCGTCGGCAAGACGAACACCCACGAGCTCGCGCTGGGCGGAACGACGAACAACGTGCACTTCGGTGCGACCCGCAATCCGTGGAAGCACGATCGTGTGCCCGGCGGGTCATCGGGTGGGTCGGCCGCGGCCGTCGCGGCAGGGCAGTGCATCGCCGCGCTCGGCACCGACACCGCGGGCTCGATCCGCATCCCGGCGGCGTTCTGCGGCGTGACCGGCTACAAGCCGACGTACGGGCTGGTGGGCCGCGGCGGCATCGTGCCTCTCGCGCTGACGCTCGACCACGCGGGGCCGCTCGCGCGCAGCGCGTTCGATTGTGCGCTACTACTTAACCTGCTCGCCGGCCACGATCCGGGCGACCATGATTCGGTGCAACGTCCACTGGAAGATTTCACCGCTGGCATCGATCGCCCGATCGACGGCCTGAGGCTCGCCGTCATCGCCTCGCTCGTTGATGGCTGCGAGGACGCCATCCTCCGAAATTTCGAGCGCTCGGTTGGGATGCTGCGCGACATGGGAGCGGAGATCTCGGCAGTGGAGCCGATGGCCGGCATCGAGGATCTGGGTCCACGCGCAACGCATGTTGTGTGGGGTGAGGGCGATTGGCGCACGCCGCTCGTGCCGATCATCGTGACGGAAGGCGCGGCGCACAACGAAGAGATCCTGCGCATTCGGCCCGAGACGATCGGAGAGCCCGTCCGCACGAGGATGGCCGCCGGGCTCACCTCGAGCGCAACCGCATACGTCCGCGCACTCGAGTGGCGAAAGGAGGTCGAGGCACGATTCGAGCGGACCCTCGTCGAGCAGGGACTGGACGCCTACCTCGCGCCCACCTCACCCCAGACGGCCGAGCCGATCGGCGTCGATCCACATACCGATCCCGCACCGCCCGGGAAGTTTCGCAACTCCGTTGTCTTCAATACCGCGCGTCAACCGTCGCTCACGGTGCCGAACGGATTCAATGACGACGGCTTGCCGACCGGCCTCATGATCAGCGGCGGCCGCTGGCGCGATGCGCTCGTACTCCGCATCGGCCACGCTTACCAATGCGCGATGGACTTCCATCTCCGCCGCCCGCCGCTCTGACCGAAATCCGCGAAAGGGAGGTCACGTTGCAGGAACCATCGTTGCTCGATCGAAACGAAGAGATGGAGCGCCTGCGTTACCCCATCGGCCGCTTCCACGCCCGGCAGGGTCTGTCCGCCGAAGAGCGCGATGCGTTCATCGAGCAGATCGCCGCTCTGCCCGACCAGCTCCGCGCAGCCGTCTCCGACCTGACGGAGGACCAGCTCGACACGCCCTATCGCCCGGGCGGTTGGACCGTGCGCCAGGTGGTGCATCACGTGCCCGACAGCCACCTGAACAGCTACGTTCGGTTCAAGCTTGCCCTTACGGAGGACCAGCCGGCGATCAAAGGCTACGATGAGGCCGCGTGGTCCGAGCTACCCGATGCCCGAACCGCGGACATCGCCATCTCGCTCGCGTTGCTCGAAGCGCTGCATCGCCGCTGGACGATCCTTCTCCGGTCGCTGAACGATGAGCGGCTCGCCCGTGCGTTCCGCCACCCCGAGCTCGGCCTCGTCACGCTCGAGACGAACCTCCAGCTCTACGCCTGGCACGGCCGGCACCATCTGACTCACCTTACGACCTTGCGTGAACGCAAGGGGTGGTAGCCGGGACGAGAACGCGAGCCAGCGAGCAGCAGAATGACGGCCGGCGAGTCGCCGGGGCGGGCGCGTGATCTCACGCTGCGGCGATTCGGTGAATACGACGGCCCGCGAACGGAGTGCGTGGCGATCGATCAAAGGCGGAGGCGACGCATGACGAGACAGGATTGGATGACGGCGTTGCGTCAGGACATCGGCTACGGACTGCGAATGCTGCGCCGGTCGCCGGGCTTCACGCTGGTGGCGGTGGCGACGCTCGCGCTGGGGATCGGCGCGAACAGTGCGATCTTCGGCGTGGTGAACGGCGTGCTGCTGAACTCGCTGCCGTTCCGTGACGCGGACCGCCTGTACGAGGTGAACACCGTCTATCCGGATGGCGCGCGCTATTCGTTCTCGGCGCCGGACTTCATGAGCATGCGCGAGGAGAATCGCGCATTCGAGCGGGTCGAGGCGTACACGGATGCGGTGCTCGTGTTGAGCGGCGTCGGCGAGCCGCGGGAGGTGAGTGGTGCACGCATCAGCGATGGTCTGTTCGACATGCTGGGGTTGCGCGTCGTGCTGGGCCGCGGCTTTCGGCCGGAGGAGCACGAGCCTGGGAGGAATGATGTCGTCGTGCTGGACCACGGTTTCTGGGAGCGCGAGTTGGGCGGCAATCCGGCGGTGCTGGGTCGGGCGTTGTCGCTCGGCGGCGCTCCGTACCGGGTCGTTGGCGTGCTCGCG
>JBOHRM010000987.1:0-4453 GCA_050732715.1 Longimicrobiales bacterium | reverse complement strand
GGCGCAGGCCGAGCTGAGCGGTATCGCGGCGAGGCTCGCCGCGACCGACGAGCGGAAGATGACCGCGGGGTATCGGCTGCGTGTTGCGCCGTTGCAGGCAGACCTGACGGCTGGCGTGCGGCCGATCGTGATCGCACTGCTCGGCGCAGTCGGCTTCGTGCTGCTCATCGCGTGCGCCAACGTCTCGAACCTGCTGCTCGTGCGCGCGGCCGCACGAGAACGTGAGATCGCCGTTCGCGCGGCGCTCGGCGGCAGCCGCTTTCGTATCGTGAGACAGGTCCTGACCGAGAGCCTCACCCTCGCGTTGCTCGGTGCTCTGCTCGGCACCGGCCTCGCCGCCGTCGGCATCCGCGTGCTGCTCGCGCTCCAGCCGGGGGACATTCCCCGCCTCGACAGCGTGTCGATCGACGGTACGGTGCTCGCGTTAGCCGCGGCGGCAGCGCTTATCTCCGCGCTCGTGTTCGGCGCGCTGCCCGCGCTCCAGGCGTCGCGGCCCGACCTCGGCCGTTCGCTGAAGGACCGCGGGCACGCGGCCGGTGCGCGCGCGCATGGGCTCGTGCGCGCGGGCGTGGTCATCACCGAAGTCGCGCTCTCGCTCGTGCTCCTGATCGGCGCCGGGCTCATGCTGCGCAGCTTCGCCGCGCTCCGCGAGATCGATCCGGGTTTCGAGCCAACGAACGCACTGACGTTCGCGGTGCCGCTTCCACAGGCCCGCTACCCGACTGCCGAAGCCCGGGCGACGTTCGACCGCCAGCTCCACGACCGGCTCGCGGCGCTGCCCGAAGTCGAGTCCGTAACCGCGACGCAGGCGCTGCCGCTCAGCCAGCAGATGCCGCTCGGCCCGTACGGCGCGGAGGCCGCGTCCATCGACCTGCAGCATCTCAGGCAGGCGTACGTTCAGACCGTATTGCCCGGATACTTCGAGACGATGCGGACGCGCATCGTCGAAGGCCGCGCGTTCACGCCGGCGGACAACGCCGACAGCGCGGCCGTCGTCGTTGTCGATCGAGTACTCGCCGAGAAGACGTGGCCGGGCGAGTCCGCGATCGGTCAACGGCTGCTGACCCGCTGGTTCACCCAGGACTACATCTGGGTCGAGGTCGTCGGCGTTGCCGAACACCAGCGCCACACCACACTTTCCGCGGAGAATCGCGAAGGAGTCTACTTCCCCGACCGCTTCGTCGGCTCGGCCGGGCTCAAGACCTGGGTACTGCGCACCACCGGCGACCCGCTCCGCGCGGTCCCGGCCGCCCGCGCCGAGATCGCCGCGCTGGACGCGCTGCTCCCGATGTCCAACGTCCGGCCCTTGCACGACTTCGTGCGCGACGCCATGGGTGCGACCCGGTTCGCGCTCGCGCTGATCGCCATCTTCGCCATCGCCGCGCTCGTTCTCGCCGCCGTCGGACTCTACGGCGTCATCGCGTACATGGTGCGGCAACGCACCGCCGAGATCGGCGTGCGCATGGCGTTCGGCGCGAGGCCGCGCGCCATCCTCGAGATGATCGTTGGACAGGGCCTGCGCCTCGCCGCGGCGGGCATCCTCATCGGCCTCGTCGCGGCGTTCGCGCTGACGCGTGTGCTCGCCAGCCAGCTCGTGGGCATCGGAGCCACCGATCCAATGACGTTCGCGACCGTTGCGCTCGCGTTTGCGCTCGTCACCGCGATCGCCTGCTACGTCCCGGCCCGGCGCGCAACACGCATCGACCCCGTCGTCGCACTGCGCGAGGAGTAAATCGATCTCTCAACCGCCTCGACATCACGTCGAGATGTTCGACCCGATCACTCCAGGAGCTGTGTCTCGTGATCGTCGAGCCTCACGCTTCGGATCCTGAACGGCGCTCGACCCACGCGCCGCGAGGCTGCCGGCAACGATCCATGCGGCGCCGCACATGCCGATCGCAACGAACAGACTGGTCAGACCCCCTCGCGCACTCTGTAGCTCGGCCGGCACACCCGTGAACAGGTTCGGACCGTGCACCGTTAGGGCGCGAGGGATATGGAGCGTCAAGGCGTACGTCCCATACATGATCCCTGCGAGTATCGCCGCCACGCGCGAGAGCACACCCGTCGCGATCGCGATTCCGCCCGCGATGTTGCCGGCGCCGGTGATGTATATCCACGCCAACGGCCAGGGATACATGGATGGCACCAGTGTCGCTGTTCCCTCTGCGTAGATGAAATGGAGGACGCCGAACACGGGCAGCGAGACACCGAAGAGAACGCGGCCGATCCGCACCCATCGCTCGCGCTGTGGCTGGCTCGCCAACCCCGCGAGCACCAGCGCGGCACCCGTCAGCGCCACGGTCTCGAATGTACGCACCCACCAAGGTGAGCGCAGGAGACTCGGCTCAATGAACGCGCTGGGCACTTGGAGCAACACGATCCACGCCGAGAACACCACCGTCAGCGCGATCGTCGCCGGTCGAATCGTCGCGTTCGAGGCAATCGCCACGCCGGCCGCCATGAGGAACGCGCCGGTCAATATCGCCAGAACCCCATATCCCGGAGTCGTCGCCGGCACGAGAGTCTCTATCGGTTGCAGCTGATGGACGAAGTTCACGAAGCCGAGGCAAAGGACGCCGAAGCCCATCATGGCGACCGCGAAAAGCGTTCGCCCCACCGGCATGAGTCTGTCCATGTCACACCTCGTTCCGGATCGTGATGAAGCGGCTACGACCGCCGATTCGTCGACTGCATCCGGATATTCTGAGTCGCGACCGAACGTTTCTCTAAGGATAGCGCGGCAAGACGGGCCGTTCGCGCGGTGCCCCGCGGTCCGGGTACGGCGAACCGCCGCGCCATCGCGTCCCGGATCCGGTTGCCAGGACGACGCCACGCCTCCCCTCCGCCGTCTTGGCCGCATGCGCCTCGGCCTCTTGCGTGCACCGCCCCGGCAACGAAGATTGGCAGCGGAGTGATACCGTAGCACATACGGGGTGGAAACTGTGGCCAAAGAACAGCTGCCGCTGCTGCGGGGCACGCTCGACCTGATTCTGCTCAAGGCGTTGAGCGGCGGGCCGCTGCACGGCTATGGGATCGCGACGTGGATCGAGCGACATACGGGCGGTGCGTTGATGGTGGATGACAGCGCGCTGTACCAGGGCCTGCATCGGCTGGAGGGCCGTCGGTTGATCGCGGGCGAGTGGGGCGTGACGGACACCGGCCGGCGTGCGCGGTTTTATCGCCTGACGCACCGGGGCCGCACGCATCTCGACGCAGAGTCCGCCGTTTGGCAGCGGTATGCCGATCTGGTGGGCGGGCTTCTGTCATTGCGCGCGCGATCGGGCTGAGGGCGAGGGTGCGCGGCTATCGCCGGGTTCTCCGTCTACGGGGCGGAGCGCGTCGCGAGCTCGAGCGCGAGATGGCGGAGGAGGTGGAAGCGCATCTCGCGATGCGGATCGACGATCTGGTCCGCGGGGGCATGAGCCAGGAGCGCGCGCGCGCCGTCGCGCTGGATCGTTTCGGTGATCGTTCCGTTTTGATGCACACGGTGGTGGAGCGGGAACGTCGACTCAGCCGAGGAGAACGGATGCAGAATCTCGCACGTGACCTGAAACTGGCGTGGCGCCATGCGCGCCGGGAGCCGGGCACGTCGGCGCTCACCGTTGCGACGTTCGCGCTGGGCATCGGTTTGACAACGGCGATGTTCACGGTGGTCGATCGCGTGCTGCTGCGGCCGCTGCCGTTCGGCCAGCCGGAGCGCCTCGTGGCGCTGTGGGGCGAGGACGAACACGGCGATCCCATCTCTCGGGTGTCCTTCGAGGATTGGTCGGACCTGCGCGAGCGAAACCGCACGCTCGCATCGACGGCGATTCACAGGCCGAGTGACGTCACCTTGTTGTTGGGCGGGCGGGGTCGTCTGGTCGCGGGTGCGCTCGTTTCCCATGAGTTCTTCGATGTGCTGCGCGCGCCGCTGGTCGCGGGACGCGGTTTCGACGCGGCGGACCGGGAGACCGGCGCGGTCGTGGTCTCGGCGTCTCTGTGGCGGACCCAGCTGGGCGGCGAACCGCTGGACGGGCTTGCCCTGGATGTCGATGGTCTGTCGATGCCTGTGGTCGGCGTCGCCGCTGCCGCCGAAACGTATCTTTCCGATGCGCAGGTCTGGGTGCTGGATCGTGGCGTGCGCCGCGGCGGCGGCTTGATGCGCAACAACATCAACTGGAACGCAATCGCGCGGCTCGCGCCGGGTGTTTCCGCCGATCAGGCCGAAGCGGACCTGCGCGGCGTTGCGGCCGGAATCCGCGCCGTGGACCCCGCGGGCGAATACATGCACGGCGTCAACGTCGAGGAGCTGCGCAGCGTGGTCGTATCCGACGCCAGCGAGTCGATCGTCCTGCTCTTCGGCGCCGTCTCCCTGGTGTTGCTGATCGGCTGCTCGAACATCGCGGCGTTGACGCTCGCGCGGGCCGCGCGGCGGCGTGCGGACATCGCGACGCGGTTCGCGCTGGGCGCA
>JBOHRM010000986.1:0-8834 GCA_050732715.1 Longimicrobiales bacterium | reverse complement strand
GAGCGGAGGCCTTCACGAGGTAGCAGAGACATGATTCCATCGCTTTTGCGGTTCTGGGGAATCGGCGCGAACCGCTGGGCCTTGCCGTCATCGGTCTCGAAAAGGGCATCGCTGGATCAACTGGATTGGCACACACAAGGACTGACGACCGTATCGGCGTCACGGCGGCCGAGCATGAACGATGAGCACTGGCTGCGCGCGGCACAGAGGGACGCCTGCGACGATGTGGTTGGACTAGCGGCGGGACGGATCAGCGATCCGCTATGATCGACCGGCAAATTCGGCGATCGTGCCAGACTCGATGGACTGCTGGCAATAGGCCAGCGACGATGACCAGAGCGGTAAAACCACACGGGCCCGATCATGCCCGCGAGCGCCAGCGTTCTCGCCCGCAACAACTTCGCAGTGCTCGTCGACATCGAAATCCGTGTTCGCTGAAGGACATGCCAGTCGCGGCTCGCTAGACTTGATCTCGTTCAGATTCTACGACTTCGGCATTCGTCGCCCTCCTGGAGGCGATGTGGGCGGCGATGTACTCGGCGTCGCGGCCCACGCCGCCCAACAACGCCGAGCTGAGCGAGTACTGGAATAGGAGCCCGACGAAGTACAGACCGGGCAAGGACTCGACGATGCCGCGGTCCTGAATGGGAAACCCGTGTGTGGTCGTGGGCAACGGGAGGTCGAGCCATCCGAAATCAGGCTTGTATCCCGTGCACCAGATCACGTTCGATGCTTTCAGAACGCGTCCG
Organism: Longimicrobiales bacterium; assembly: GCA_050732715.1. Lineage (GTDB taxonomy): Bacteria > Gemmatimonadota > Gemmatimonadetes > Longimicrobiales > RSA9 > JBOHRM01. The sequence goes on along the minus strand of JBOHRM010000986.1, from coordinate 8,085 downwards.
TCCTCGAGCAGCGGGTACCCGTCTCGCACGCCTGTCGTCCTCCCAACCCGCTCGATGCCGGCGGTGACGATGTCCTTCCGCCGCACCCGACCGAGGGGAATGCCGCGCGGAGGATCGATGAAGTGGTCGCGAAGTTTTCTTCCCAGCGGATTCCGCACGGTCAGCCTGGTCGCCATCAACCACATGATCGGCGTAAAGAATCGATCGGGAATGCTGCCTGCCCTGGTGGGCTCCTGACCCGTGTCTGGACCAGACAACCAGATCTGATGATGGCTGGCGAGCTCCATCGCGATCTCCGCGCCTGAATTTCCCCCGCCGACGATGAGGACGCTTCCTTGCGCCGTTGCGCCCCGGCGCCTCCAGCTTCTCGTCCGCGCCCTCCCGGCCCACCGCGCGACGTCCCACGTCGCCGCCGCCCACAGCCGTACACTCGCCGCCGCACCCCGGCGGGCGTGCCACATCTCCTCGAATGCCCGCACCATCTCCTCCTCGTGACGGGCCCGGAGGTCGGCGGGCTTTCTGGACGAAGTGGGCACGGCGATCTGGGCGGTTAATCCCAGCCTGCCATTGGCGAACGTTCAAACGCTTCAAGAGATACGGAGTCGCTCGATGGCGCGTACGTCTTTCGCGCTCGTGATGCTGACGATCGCCTCGGCCGCAGCACTGCTGCTGGGCGTCGTGGGGATCTACGGTGTGACCTCGTACGCGGTCGCGCAGCGTAGCCACGAGCTCGGCTTGCGCATGGCGCTTGGCGCCCAGCGCGGCGACGTCTCCCGCCTCGTCCTGCGTCACACACTCGTGCTTGCCGGCGTCGGCGCGGCGTCAGGCGTGGCTCTAGCGATCGGTCTCACGCGCTGGCTATCCGCTCTGCTGTACGGCGTGAGCCCTGTCGACACGCTGACGTTCGCGGCGGTGACGGTTGCAGTGGCCGCGACGGCTTTGGTGGCCAGCTACTTACCTGCTCGACGGGCAGCTTGCACAGATCCGGTGACTGCGTTTCGCGCGAAATGACCAGAATGAGTCACCCCGTGATGCGCCGGCGCCCTCGGAGGCCACAGGCAGCCAACCGAACGTTCCATAGAGCCGAAGGTCGGCTCGCAACATGAGGTCCGCTTCACCGCGGACGGCTTGAGCCTTCCGGCGAGGCGGCTCGCGCGAGGAACGTCGCCTGAGGTCAGTTCCAGGTGCCGACGCTCGCGTACTGGAGCGGCCGGCGGCAGCTCGGGCAGGCCACGCTCACCGAGGTGCCTTCGGAGCCTTCAGCCCAGGGCTTCACGCTTTTCCCCGTACTGCAAGGCCACGCGCACGAAAGCGGAGTGACTCCACGTGAGCGGGGAAACCGAAAGGGGGCAGCCCGATACCGGGTGAACTTGCTCCGCGAGCACGCCAGAGGGAAGCGCATTTCGCACGCACCACTCGAGATGAGGCAGGGCCTCGTGGAGCTCCATAACCGTGTCCGAACGAGCGATGAGAACCTCCGCCAACCACAGGGTCGCAATGAACCATGGGTTTCCGGGCACATCCTTCGGAACGTCCGCTTCCCGCTGATACGAATCATCCCGATATCGAGCCAGTCCCCCGACAGATGTCGCGAGCGACAGCTCCCGGCGGACGGCCTCGACCGTGTTCGCGATCCGCACGTCTCTCAGCGGCAATGCCCCGAGGGTCGCGAGTCCGAGCAGACTGACGTCGATCACCTCGTCGAGCTCATACCCCGTTTCCGTTCGATGACCGGAGCGGGCGTACCGCCCGAGCCCAGGGTGATAAAGATGGTTCGCGATCCCGAGCGCCATCTGATCGGCCGCGGTCTCGTAGGTCCGGGCTCGCGCGGCATCGTTGAACAGTCTTCCGAACTTCGCGGCGCCCCGCAGTCCGGCAATGACGGCGGCGACCGTGTAAGCGTGCACCCCGTAACGCTCCTCCCAGAGATCGAACGACGGCAGTGGTAATAACGTCTCGCGGTCGCGATGCGAAACGAGAAAGTCCGCCGTTTTGAGAATGAGTGGTTCGTAGAGAGGCCGGATGAACTCGACGTCTCGAGTGCCCTCGTAGTGAATCCAGAGCGCCCAGAGGATCAGCGCGGTGGAGTCCTCCTGAATGGGCAAGACCTGCTTTCCGTCGAGTAACCACGGATGCCAGTTGCTGGCGAGAGATCCATCCGGGTTGTAATGCTGGAAGAGGTATCCGTCCTCGGACAGAGCATGCCTGCAGAACTCGAAGAAACCGCGGCAGAGCGCCGAATAGCCCGCCTTCTCCAGCGCCACTGCGACGAAGGCACCATCACGACCCCACACGTAGGAATAGGTGTCGCCTCCGAACCGAACGATGTCCGAGTCGTTGGCCGCGATGATCGCCCCCCGGTTGTCGATCTGCGTTCTCAGGACGAGGAGACTTCGGTTGAAGATGTCGGTCACGGCCTTGGGTAGATCTCCGAAGGATCTCGAGTCCTTGCCGACCCACGCTTTCCAGTAATCAGCCGTTCGTTCGACCAGGCCGTGCGGCGTCTTCTCGGCCGCGAGCTCGTTGAGATGCGCCACCTCTTCGTAGCGCGTACCCGCGGCCAACCAGTAGGAGGCGACTTCCGTTCCTCCAGGAGGGACATGGAGGCGCACGCCGATCGTAGATTCCGCAAACCCCCAGGCAATCGGACTGCGATTGACCTCCCCGTCCTCCGCGTCCTTCCACGATGGCTGCCTTCCAGGAGCGGCTCGCGCTCCGCAGGAAAAAGCATCCGCAAGTCCTTGGGGGCCGCGGCAGCCGACGAGAAAGTACCTGTTGATCTTATAGTGGATGATGGCCTGGGTTCGTGGATCGAAATAAGCCGTGTCACCGATCTCGTTGCCATACAGACGAAAATCGTGGCTGAAAAACAGCCGTACGTCGCGCTCCCTCCCTTCGAGATCACGAACCTCGACGAGCCGGACGTAGACGTTCGAGTTGACATCGACGGCGTCCCGGCACCGGAGCTCTACACGCAACGCCCCGTTCGCGAGCCGCACGTCCGTTACGAGGGTGTCGTCGGCGTACCGAAGGTCGATCTCCCATTCGGGACCCATCCAGGAAAAGCGGCCGTCGGCCCACACGCCGAAGCGGAACTCGTGTCCCCCGGCATGATTCTCCTGACCGATCCGCGGGAAGTACACGTCGCGAATCCGGTAGTGCAGGTCGAAGTTGAGAAGAAGGTTCCCGTTGCCTACCGGAATGTCTTTGGGCACGGATTCCTCGCAGTTCAGCTGGCGCTGACGAGCTCGCTCGTTTCGACGGGCGAGCGAATCATGCGCGGGGTGCTGCGGTACGAAGGCAGCCCCGCCAGTGACCCGTACAGGTCCGCGTATCCCTCGGCCATTCTCTGGATGGAAAAGCGCTCCATGACGTCCGCTCGGCACCTCCGGCGATCGATGCGGTCGATACGTTCCACTCCCTCGATCATACCGGTGAGGGACGCGACGATGAGGCCCGTATCGCCGTGTGCCACGATCTCCGGCACCGCACCCTCCCGAAACGCCAGGATGGGTGTTCCGCAAGCCATGGATTCGATGAGGACCATCCCGAACGGCTCGCCCCAGCGGACCGGGAAGAGCGTCGCCTTTGCGCGGCGGTACCAGTGTTTCTTGGCTTCGGTGTCGAGCTCCCCAACGTAGATGATCTGTTGCGGGCAGGATAGGAGCGGCTTCATCACCTGCTCATAATAGGCGCCGTTGACAGGGTGTCGGGCGACGTCGACGACGAGATCGACGGAGCGTTTCAGCTCTTCGAAGAACGCCCGGTCGTCGGGTTTGTCCTGGACACAGCCGGCAAGAATCAGCTTCGAGCCGGACCTGCGAGCGACCTCGATCGCGGTATCCTGGCCTTTGACCCGGGTGATCCGCGCGATCGAAAACAGATAGTTCGTCGCATCCGCCTCAGCCTGGAACCGGTATTGCTGGACGTCGATGCCGTGCCCGACCGTCGCTGCGACGGTCAAGCGGTCGGCATACTCGCGCCGTTGGTACTCACTGATCGCCACGAATTGGACCGCCGGTCTGGTCGGCGCAATCTCCACGCGCTCACACCGTTTCTCGATTCCGCTGTGGCACGCGGGCACGTGGAGGGTCATGACGATCGGCACGGGGGGATCGAAGCTACGATCGTAGACGCGCTCCAGCCACTCGTGCATGTGAATGACGTCGATGTCTCCCCTGCGAGCCCGCTCGAGAGCTTTCGCGAGATGCAGGGTGACCGTCGTCTGTCCAGCCGAAGTGCCCGCGCGAAGGTAGTCCCCCAGGCTGTGCGGAACGGTCGCGTACCTGGAGCCCGTCACCTCGGAATCAGCGGAACAAGCGACGATCGAACGATGGCCGAGGGACGTGAGTCCCTTGTCGATGTTCCCGATGACCGCTTCGATGGGCCCATAACCCATCTGGGGAGTGATTGGCTTGTTGATCGTTGCGACGTGAAGAACGTTCAACGCTCTGGAGCGCGTGTGCGTCCTCACCGAGGCGCTCGCGGGGCTCCGACGCCGGAGTTGCCGTGGGACCTCACGAATGTGGCCCTGAGCAACGGCGTTCCGCCTCGCGTTGCCCTTCCCGGAGTTCCGCCCAGAAGCGCGCGCGTGACGCCTCGCGTCCGCTGCCCTGCTCGTCCATGTGCACTTTTGCGGCCCCGGAACCCGGGAGGCGCTGCCGCAAGGATCGCCAGACGTGCGGTAAAGTGCGACGCAGAAACTCGGCCATGGCTGGATTCTCCTTCCGGAGTCCGCGCCGAGCACACGTCAAAGGGGCAGGCACCCTAAGTCACGCTGCGGGGCTGTAAACGGGCTTCGACTTTGCAATCTACGCGAGCCCACCTGATCCCGCAAGCTCGACCCGTTTACAAATCCATCGCCGGCTTGCGCGGCCGGAACCGCCTTTTCGAAAAACCGAAAGATCAGTTTGTCGATCTTCTCCTGGACTTGCCGTGACTTTTCGTAGACTTCGCCGCTGCTCCACGCGGGCAGAAGATGCCGCACGTGTTGCTCGCACGCCATCGCATCACGCAGCGATCGTTGGCCTTGGCCGCGTGGCTCGGCGCGAACGCCGCACGGAGCTCGCGCAATTTCGTCGCGACCCGCTCAAGCGCTGCACTGATCATCGGCCGGTCGGTCATTCGCTTGATCTGGTCGGGCCGAAGCAACTCGTAGCCATCGAGTAGCCAATGTGGCCGGCGGTACGCTTCCTTGGGCAACACCGAGCGCGTCTTTGCTGCCGGCTTCGCGACTGGCGTGAACGGCTTCGATGGTGTTGACGGCGTCGAAGCCTCATGACGCCGCGATCATACTCCTCAGCATCGATGACCATGAGCTGCGACGTATGATCCGGGAGCGCGTTTGACGGCATTTCTCACATCTTCAGGGTTGGCAGACAGGAATAGGGACGCGTTGAATGCATCCATGTAAACGAACGGGTACCGTCCGGCTGTGAACGCCGCTCGGGTGATCGGTAACCCGTACTTCTCGATGGAGTTGAAGACACGAAGGCCAGTATCAGGATCATTGCGCGAAAGGAGCACAACCTCGACTACTTTGTCCTCCGGCTGCGTACCGTTCAACGCTAGTAGCCGCCGGACTAGCGGGAACGCGACTCCGGGCTCCAACATGTCATGCTCGTGGGCGCGCTGATAACCTCGATAATCATCCTCGCCCTTCTCTTGAAAGACCCGATCGGATTCGGTAAGGTCGAAGAGTGCGCTCGATGCCACGGCGACGACGAGCCTGCTCTCAATTGGGAATGCCATAGCGTTGACTCGGCGAGGTTGGTCCAAAGCAATGGCGATAGCGCGGATCCGGCGCGTGGCCGGAAGCAGCGCGCTGAGCAGCAGCCCCATCAGACCGAATGGCCGGTACGCTCGGAATCGCGTCATCGCGTTTCATCGTTCGTGAAAATGTGGGCATGGACAAACCGGAGAACGCGCACGCACGACCGCCCTCGCGTGGACGATGCCTGCCTCCTACGGCTGTCCCTCCCGTGCCTTCATGGCTCGTCGGGAATCCTATTTGCCCGGATCAATCATCACGCACAGCGTAGTGGGGGCCGCCGCGCGATCGGGTTCGGAACCATTCGGTGCGGTTCCTGCATGCACCCGACTGACCACATATAGATAGCCTGTTATCGCGCATTGCGTCAAGCATAATCTATGACGGAACGCGCAGAGGCGAAGCGATCTCAGCCGGCCACGCGTCGGACGCCCGGCGGCCCCGCGCACGCCGCGCGAAGAACTCGCAGTACTTACAGTGCCAGGGCCTGCCGCCGCGCGGACCGGCCTTCAGCGGTGCGGGTGGTTCGTTCTTCTCGCGATGTTCGTGATCACGTGCGCCGCACGTCGGACGGTCGCGTCATCGCGCGGGATGAGAAATTGACACGTCGCGTTCCGGCCTTCGCTGTCGACGTAGAGTAGGACACCGGCCGCAGCGTTACGCAGGAGCATGTAGTGCAAGGGCGCTTATCCACGAGTACCTGTTTGGGTTATTGGGTTATAAGGGCAGATTCTACGACTACACACGCAAACCGAACGTTTACTGCACTAGCGCGCGAACCACGCGGGAATGCACGCCGCACGCAGCTCGTTCCCGAGGAGAGATCGGATCGCTTCAGATATGGCAACATCATGGTATCTTGAGCGATCGAGAGCTACGCCGCGCTACCGGCGGGATTGGGGGGAGCGCTGGCAGGCTTTGGGCCTGCCAGGAAGTCGCGTCCGTGACGGCCGTTGCCTGCGGCTTTGTCAGGGGCTTTTACTCGGGTCGGATGCCGGCTCCGGAATCATCCGCCGCACACGCAAAGGTGTTCGCAGGCCTTGTCCCTCGCGCCAACGTCCTGGCCCAATCTTACCGCCGCGTCCACCAGGGTTGAAGCACAGCGACCACGCGCGCTTGGTGCACCGGTCCGAAGTAACGCGCGTCGTAGGCATGGCGATGATCGGAGAAGAGCCAGAGCTCGCCGAAACGCAGGCGGTAGACGCCCCAAGGATGATGCGCGACGGGCCGCCCGTGGCGGTCCCGGACAGCTGTTCGGCTGTTCGCGATCACTTCTCCGTTGACGCGGATTCCTTCCAGCTCAAACCTCACGACGTCCCCTCCAATAGCGAGTACGACCTTGCCTAATGGCCGCACCCCACGCGGGCATTTCCCTGGACCCAGATACCCTCGTCGCCGAGCGAACTCGGCCGCACGTCGGCGCAGACACACCTGCACGATCGAGCCCCGTGTCGGGGAGGCGGAGGTCACGCGATATACTCCCGTTGGGAGGCTCTCCGTCAGATTGAATCGGAACCCAAGCGCTCCCGCCACCGAGATCGCCAATCCCAGACCAGCCAGGGACGAAACGCTTCCGGATGGACGCGGTTGATCATGAGGTGCACGTGGGGGTGACGGCTATCGCCATGGGCGATGATCAGCGCCTGAGGTTCCCGTAGACCCAGGTCGTTCATGAGCCCGTCGGCTGCCTGCACCATGGTCGCTCGATCGACAGCGTTCTCGGGACTGAAGGACAGCGCGATGTGGTAGACGGGTTTCTCGGTGCGAGCCGACTGGGCGGCCGTGGCCCGCATGAGAACGCTTGCCGTGTGCGGATCGTCGGTGGGGAGGTTGCGCGCCTCGGTCCAGAGGACGCGATCGGAGCGGTCTCCGTCGTCGCGACCGCGGTTTCGAGATAGTGGGCGAGGCCGGCGAACCCGTGACCTTTCGTGACCCTGGCGATCAACTGTTCCTCCTGCGGACGAGGCGGGTCCTTTATCCAAGGACCGTTGAGAGAGCGCCACCCCCGTACTCTGGCGTCGCTCCCTCCTTCGCATTCAGCTTCGAGCTGCTCCTCCGGGATGCTCTGTCTTGACACTCAAACCACAAGGGAGATATCATGGAATCATGTCTGACAAATCAACGCCGAACCTCGGTGAATTCGAGCAGCTGGTGCTGCTCGCCGTCGCGCGGCTCGGCGAGGACGCGTATGGAGCCTCCGTGTGGGGTGCGATCGTCGAGCATTCCGGCCGGGACGTCACGCTGGGCGCGGTCTACAAGACGCTGATGCGGCTCGAGGGCAAGGGGCTGCTGCAGTCGAGGATGGGCGAGCCGAC
>JBOHRM010000985.1:0-9551 GCA_050732715.1 Longimicrobiales bacterium | reverse complement strand
AGCGGCGGCTCCGGCACGACAACGGTGTCCGGCCGGACCGCCGGCTGCGGCGCATGAATCTCGGGAGGCGTGCGGTCGCAACCGGCAACCGGCACAAGCCACGGAAGGACGACGAACGCCGCGCCCGCGGCAAGGTTGCGTCGCTCGAAGACTGGCGTCAAAGAACAGCCCCGAAGGCCAGGAAGAGAAGCATGCCACTCGGCTACGTGAGTAGGCGGGGCAATATAGCCTCGCGACGCGGTTGATATAAAGTTCCTGACATTGCCCGGCGAACATCGTCTGCAACGTCGACGATCGTTTCACACGCCGCCGTCTTCCAGGCACGGTCCTGCGTCGGGGACGATCTGAGCCTCATTGATGCTGAGCCTTCCCGCCCTCGTGGCGGGAAGCGCGACAGGCGGAGAACGCCCCGCTGATACTACCCTCGGGTACGCGGCCGCGCAGTAACCTTCAGAACTCGGGATTCATCAGCGGGGAGCAGGCATGAGCGGCAGGCCGTTGCGGCCCGGGTAGCCGATTGCACAAGTTGACGGGCGGCGCCGGGGCGATGCGGTCCCAGCGGGCATGGACGTCAACGAGCGAGGCGCTCGTGAGGTCCGGGTGGCGCAAGAGATTGAAGGCGCAGATTCGCAGTGACGCTACCGGCCCGCCGGTGCCAATCGCACAGACAGCACCACTCCGTCCCGAAGCTCCTGAAGCCCATTTCGAGAGGAAACCGTATGAAGTTCGCGATCCTGATCTACAATGACCCCGCGTTGCTTGGCGTCATACCCGACGGAAAGATCGACGGGGAATTGCGGCGTTGCTTCGAGCGCGCCGATGAGTTGCGCGAGCAGGGCATCTTGTACGATTCCCAGATGCTCGAGGATGCCGCATCGGCCAGGTCGGTGCGCGTGCGCAACGGCAAGCAAACCATCACCGACGGCCCCTTCGCCGAAACGCAAGAGCTGCTCGCCGGCTTCAACCTCATCGAAGCCGATAGCATGGAGGAAGCGGTGAAGATCGCCGCCGAGTTTCCATGGGTGCAGACCGGCTGCGTCGAAGTGCGCGAGGTGAGGGACATCGACGCGGAACGCGCGCGTGTCGGCGGCGCGTGACAAGCGCGGGCGACGGACGAGTGACCCGTCGGGCCGATCAGGGCGTTCGAAATCGGGCAGGCATACGCTTGCCGCGGTCGAGCGATTCCGGCGCGAAACGCCGAGACCTCGTCAACATTGTGCGCCGGCAAACGCCCTTGTCGAATTGCCCGTAGATAGTCCTGCCAACCCGTCGTGCGTCGCCCAACGCCCGCCCGCTTGACGAGTTGTCCGTGCATTGACGGGAACTCGACATGGGCCGTATCTCGCCTGAAAGCACGGTTTCGTTTGCCATATCGCCGGGTTTGTGGACATGACCTCGTAAAGGAGGACCGTCAGCAGCCAGGTCAGCCCCAGCGTGGCCAGGCCGACGCTCAGACCGATGCCCGTGACCAGGCCAGCGCGGCCGACCACGAGTCGGAGCACATCGCCACGTTGCGCGCGGGCCTCCGATCGCGGCGCAGCATGCGGCTCGATGCTCGCCCGCTCGGCGTCCCGAAGAGTGGCGCATCAACCCATCAGCATTCGAGCGAAGTCTTGCCACGGGCGGCTGTAGCCAATGGCGACCCGGAGCGGCCCCGAAGCCAGCAGGAATCCGCCACCCCAAAGCGTGGCGGGATGGAGCCGGCCGCGCGTTGCAAGGTCATAGAACACCAGCGCTGCCAGAAACACATCGGCCGATCGCAAGGAAAAAGCCCGTGACGAGGATCGCCGCGCCGAGCGCAACGCCGCGATGCCTGTCAACCGGTGAATGTCCCGCCGCCGCACCACGATCAGCCCGGTCTGCACGGCGAACAGCAGTATCCAGGCCGTGCACAACGCACCATGGATATGGACGCTCGGGGTAAGCACAGGCGTGCGTGACAGAGCCTTCGCTAAGGTCCAGCAACGGCTTGCTTCGATCGACGTCCTGTTCCTTTTTCATAGCTCCCAATATGTTTTGGTGGATCAAGGCACTGCGCGTTCCCGTTCGGATAGCGCGCAAACGGGCGCCGAATCGAGCCACCCCGGCGTACGCCACCGAACCAATGACTGCCGCACCGCGAGAGGCGCAGACAGATCTGCTGTGTTGCGCATGAGTGCTCCGCATCAGCTGACCGATCTGCTTCTCCGCGCAGGCAGTGGCGACCGCGATGCGCTGGACCGCATATTTCCGTTCGTCTACGACGAGCTTCGCCGGTTGGCCCACAGGCAGCTGCGGCGCGAAGTGGAGGGCCACACGTTGAGCACCACGGCGCTCGTGCACGAAGCGTATGTGCGATTGGTCGACCAGTCGCGTGCCAGGTGGCGCGACCGTGCGCACTTTCTGGCCGTGACCGCCACTGCGATGCGCCGCATCCTGGTGGACCACGCCCGCCGTCATCGCAGCGCCAAGCGCGGCGGTACATTGCGCCGCGTTCCGATCGAGAGCGCGGAGCTTGGCGCGGAGGAGCGAGCGGAGTTGCTCGTTTCGCTGGACGATGCGCTCACCCGGCTGGCCGCGCTGGACGCGCGGCAGGCGGGGGTCGTCGAGTGCCGCTTCTTCGGTGGCCTCACCGAAGAGGAGACGGCTGAGGCGCTCGGCATCAGCTTGCGTACCACCAAGCGCGACTGGGCCAAGGCGAAGAGCTGGCTGTATCAGGAGATCTACGGAGACGCGCCGACGTAGCATCGGCAACGAAGTTTGCGTGCGCGCTCCGTAGGCAACGAGAGCGACATGGATCCAGACCCACGCGAGCGGTTCCGGCGGGCGGACGCCGTCTTTGACGCCGCGCTCGAGCTCTCGGCCGACGCTCGAGCCGCCTTCGTCAACGGCGAGTGCATGGACGACCCGGAGTTGCGCGCCGCCGTCCACCGCTTGCTGTCCGCACATCGGCTGTCGGAGGCCTTCCTTGAGTCGCCGGCTGCCATCGTCGCCGCTCCTCTCCTCGAGCCATTGGCCGAGCATTTCGAGAGCGTTGGTCTCGTCGTTCCCGTTCGCGTCGGCCACTTCAATATCGTTCGCGAGATTGGGCACGGCGGAATGGGCACCGTCTATCTGGCTGAGCGCGACGACGGCGAGTTTCGGCAACGCGTGGCGCTCAAGCTGGTGCGTGGCGGGATCCGTGACGATCAGCTGGTGCGTCGCCTTCGCGAGGAGCGTCGGATCCTGGCGGCGCTCGACCACCCCCACATCGCTCGGCTGCTGGATGGCGGACTCACGCCGCAAGGGCTCCCCTACTTCGCCATGGAGTATGTCGAGGGCGAACCGGTCACCGACTACTGCGACAACCGACAGCTCGGCGTCGAGGAGCGCCTGCGGCTGTACCTCGAGGTGTGCGACGCGGTGCAGTTTGCGCACCGCAACCTGGTCGTTCACCGTGACTTGAAGCCGAGCAACATCCTGGTCACGGCGGCCGGGCACGTGAAGCTGCTCGACTTCGGCATCGCCAAGCTTCTTGACGCGGAGGCCGAGGACGGGCTCACGGTCACCGAGGTCCGCCTGCTGACGCCGGATTACGCCAGCCCCGAGCAGTTCCGCGGCGAGGCGGTGACGACAGCGAGCGACGTCTACGCGCTGGGCGTGCTGCTCTACGAGTTACTCACCGGCCGCCATCCGTTCCGCGCCCCAGGGATGTCCCGCCACGAGATCGAGCAGCGAGTGTTGAACGACGCGGCGGATAGTCCCAGCTCAATAGTGGTTCGCCCACCGACCGGCGACACGGTCAGCACTGCTGCCGGCACCGATACGGCGGAGCATGCGGCACGGCGCGGCGTCACGCCCAAGCGGCTTTGGCGCAGGCTACGTGGCGATCTCGACACGATCGTGCTCAGAGCGATCCACAAGCAGCCCGAGCGCCGGTACGCCACCACCGAACAGCTTGCTGCGGACGTACGCCGCCACCTAAGCGGGTTACCTGTCGTGGCGCGGCCCGACACGTGGGGGTACCGGGCACGCATCTTCGTCCGGCGCAACCGCCTGGCGATGGCTGCGGGCACGGCCTTCACGCTCCTTCTCGTTGGCTCGAGCGTAGTGACTTCGATGCAAGCCGCACGCATCCGCTCACAGTCAGAGCGCATTGCGCTGGAGAACCAGAAGACCGAGCAGGTAGTTGCGTTGCTCACCGATCTCTTTACCGTGTCGGACCCGGATCGGACCCGCGGGCAGACCCTGACCGCCCGCGACCTGCTGGACCGCGGCATCGAGCGCGTGGAACGCGACCTGGCGGCGCAACCCGAAGTTCACGCGCGAATGCTCGAGGCAATGGGTGTGGCCTATCGCGGGCTAGGCGCGTACGACGTCGCCAGGACGCACCTCGAGCGTGCGCTCGCGATCCGCCGCCGACTCCACGACGGCGGCAACGCCGATCTCGCGGCGACGCTGTACAACCTGGCGTCGGTGCTGCGGTTCCGGGGCGAACTCGAGTCTGCGGAGGTGCTCTTTCGTGACGCACTCGCCATGCGCCGCCAGCTCTTCGGCGACCGGCACGCGGCCGTAGTCGAGAGCCTGAACGGACTGGGGTTCGTGCTGCGAGGGCGAGGCGTCGACGCCGAGGCTGAGTCCGTATACCGCGAGGCGCTGGAGAACGGCCGTGCGGTGTACGGAGGTCCGCATCTCGCGATCGCGGATGCCCTAAACGGTCTCGGAACGACACTCTCGGACCGGGGCAGATTTGATGACGCCGTGCGCGCTTATCGCGAGGCGCTCGAGATGTGCCTCGCGCTGGTCGGCAAGCACCATCCGGAGACCGGCGTGGTGCTCCTCAACCTCGGCCGTACCCTCTCCCGCAACGGCGAGCTACAACAGGCGGAGGTTTATTTGCGACAGGCGGTGGACGTGAGCCGGCGCGTGCAGCGGGATCGCCACCCGATGTACGCGCTGAACCTGACATTGCTAGCGGATCTGCTTCGGCGGCAGGCTGAGCTCGACGAAGCTGAGACACTCTACCGTCAGGCGCTGGAGATCCAGCGGGTGACGCTTCCTCCCAAGCATGCGAACACTGCGAGCACGCTGCTTGGTCTCGGCCGCCTCCTCATGGACCGTGATCGGAATGATGAGGCGGAGCCGATCCTGCGTGAAGCGCTGGAGATCCGCGAGAAGGCGCTGGTCGTAAATCACTGGGGTATCGCCATCGCCCGTAATGCACTGGGCTCCTGCTTATCCGTGCTCGAACGCTACGCCGACGCGGAGCCGCTCCTGCTGGATGGCTTTACCCGGCTGAGGGATGTTCTGGGAATCGCCGATACCCGTACGCAGGACGCGCTGCGGCATCTCGTGAGTCACTATGAACGGGTCGGACGGCCGGATGAAGCGTTTCGTGCCGCGCTGCAATTCCACTGAAGGGAATTCCCAGCGGCGCGGGCTGTTCACCTGATGGAGTGTGGCCCGAATCTGCGGTAATCTGCGCGTTATCTGGAGGAGACGCTCGATCTGGCGCGGCTCGCCGGGCGTATGCGCACCGCCGGACCCGAGGGGCAATGCACTGGTGTGATGCCGAAGCCGGACACCACCCAGGCGTCCAACACCGAATCCTACTAGCGCGCTGCCCGCTGCGAGGGTTCTCGAGATCCTCGATATCGGACTGTGTTTCAGTGGATGTCCCAGTCGAGACGGTCGAAGCGGCGCGCGTTGCGACGCGGCCGGCGCGGTCTCGCGGCGCTGATATAACCGCAATCTGCATGAACCTTCGAGCGACGAGGATCCCATGACCGTCGACCAACTGCGTAGCGTCATGAAGTTTCACTTGCAGAACTTCAACGACGAGGGCGTTGCCATCACGGACGCTGTGAAACACAGCGTCGTTCTGTCCGAGAATGATGGCTTTTCGACCGGTACCAGCTCAAAGGCGGCATACAAGGCATTCATCCGAAACACGTTCTCGCGCAATGGCCACCCTGACATCAAATGGCCAGCCGACTGGATGGAGCGCACGGTCGATGAACTGGCGACGCAACTGCTCAGCCAAGAGGTAGTCGCATGACCAGTACACTACAGCGGCGGGAGAGAGCTTTGGCGATGCGATCACCAGCCCGTGGCGGAAGCTGGGGAGCGGAGGAGTGCAGGGGCGGAGGCGCGATTCGGTGCGTGCTCGTTTCGCGGTGGGGTTCCCGTGCTACTCGCTTCTTCGGCTTTCTGCTCCTGCTGAGCACACTTGCGACGAGTACGGAAGGTCAGTCGGTCTCGGATGGCTCGACGGGGTTCAGCATCGGTGCGCTGCGGACGCAGGCGGAGGAGACCGCGCTGCGTATCGCCTTCGATCTGATCAAACAGATCAACCTGGAGGAGGTGCAGATCGACCGGCCGACCTGGCTGGTGTTTTTCACGCCGCAGGTCAGCCTCGAGACGGGCAGCTCCGGCGCGTTCAGCTCGATCGTGGCGAAGCTGGCAGGCACACTCATCGCTTTCGACACCGTGGTTGTTGAGGGCATCACCACGCCTGACTCGCGCTTCTTTCACATGGTGCCGGTTGCGGCCGGGCTGGAAGCGAATCGCTCGTTCAGCAGCGTTAACGGCATCCTCGAAGCAGGCTGGACACCGTGGTTCCAGGGCGCTGTGCCGTCGGTCCTGAAATCAGCGCGCGCGGGCGTGTTCGTACAGGGTGGCTATAAGTTTGAGCGCGACACGACCACTGCAGCGAGCGATGAGACGCAGCCCGATGCGAGCGGCGAAGATGAAGGCGAGGCATTGTTGCGTGTGAAGGCCAGCCTGCGTTGGAGTCCGGTCATCACACTGCCGGAGTCGCGGCTAACGCTGATGACCGGAGCCGACGGGTGGCTCGACCTGGCGAACGGCGAACAGTACTACCGGATCGAAGGCACGCTCCGCACCCGGCTTTTCCAGAACAATTTCATAGACCTGAAATGGGAGCGGGGTGCCGGTGCACCCACGTTCAACCAGGGGAACCAGTTCAGTGCCAACCTGACCGTGTTGTTCTAGCGTAATCGGGCACGCTGATCAGCGCGGGAGCCCGAGCGTTCTCACTTGACCGATCAGGTTCTCGATGGTGTTCGTCGTCGACAGCGCGCTCGATGAGTTGGTCATTCAAGAGATTCCGTTCGGCGAGGTTCACTGGCGAGAGGCGGTAGAAGCATTCCGCCGGTTCGGCAAGGGCGTGCACGCGGCATCCTTGAATTTCGGCGACTGCCTCACCTATGCAACTGCCACTCTGAGCGGCGCGCCGGTGCTCTTCGTGGGCGATGATTTCTCGAAAACAGATATCGATCTCGCCTGAAAAGCACCGCCTTCCCATTGCCGTATCGTCATGTCCGGAATCGCCAACTGAGCGCCCGACACATCAGGCGGGGTGCGGCCAGACCGTGATGCAATCGACGCCTCTCGGGCATTGCGGGATCGGCGCGCAGGAGGACAGGTTCCCCGCGGGAATGTCGCCCACCATACGGCTACGGTGGACCGCGCCGCCGCCCGCCGCTTATCGGGAGTCGCGGTGGCTGACGCGCCGTGCTGCAACGAGGAAACGTGGATCTGATCGATCCCGAAGTCGTGGCGATGGAGGACCTGGTCCGTCGCTATCTCCCCGGTCGGGTTCCCCAGCTGACGATGGAGCAAAGGCTCCCGGTCATCATAGGGGGCGGGTTTTTGATCTGGGCGGGAGGTCTCACGATCCTCGCCGCGACCGGAATATGGACGCCGCTTGATGGGTTCTCGTTGCTTGGCTCGTTTTTGGGATCGCTTTGCGCGACAGCGGTCGGGTCTGAAATCGTGTTCCGCTGGGATCACCGGAAGCAGCTAGCGCGGTTCCACGGGGATCTGGCCACGGGTGCCCTTCTCGGTGACGTGGTCGAGCGGTTCCGAGAGGAGATCGAGCGGTACCGGAGCCGCACGCTCGGTCCGAATTCCGATTGGGCGCGCGCGAGAGATCCGCTGTCCAAGGCAAAGGACGAAGCGAATCGCGCCGTCGAATACTGGTCCGAGCGAGCCAAGGACCAGGACATAGCGGAGGTCGCGGAGGCCAAGCTCGCCCTCGCCCGCACGCTCGAGGACAAGTTCGGGAAGGCGATCGCGGAGATCGATGAGCGCACGGAGGCCCTCCGGACGTTCTTCAATCGGTGCGAGGCGAAGCTGGTCCCTCTCGAAACCCGGCGGCGCGACCATGAGGAGAGCGAGCGGTTGGCGCGCTTATCGGATCAAGCGGACGTCGAGATCGCGGAAGCGAGAAGGACGATCAACCTCATTGGGCGGGATTTCATCGACGATGTCCTTCTGGTGGCGAACGCTCTGGGAGGCCTCGAACGCCTGGCGCTGCTCGAACGAGCGGCGATGGTCGATGTGGACCGGCTGGAGGCCGTCGCCGAGCGTATCGTGGAGGCATCGACGGCGGATCGCCGCGCTCTCGATGAGTTGGAGGAGAACCTCGCACGCGCCGGCGGACGCTCGAAGGAGGGCGACGACCAGTGAGCTGCATCGTGCGCCCGTGAACCGAGGGTGCCGTGCCTTGAAGAGCGCTTCACCCGCCCGGTTGTCTGACGCACAGCGCGTCCAGTCGTTGCATGCACGCCCATGGGATACTAGAGCGCTTGTGAGCTCAAGGTCTTGATTGGCCTTATTCGCTCCGCAAGGCCGTCACCGCATCCACCTGCATCGCACGCCGGGCCGGCACGTAGCAGGCGAGCAGTGAGACGAGGCCAAGCATGATCGCGACGAGCACGAGCGTCGCCGGGTCCGTGGGCGTGACCTCGTAGAGGAGGGCGCGCAGCAGGCGCGTCGACCCGAGGGTCGCCGCCAGGCCGACGCCCAAGCCGATCCCCGTGATCACGCCGGCACGGCCAAGCACGAGCCGGAGCACATCGCCACTTTCGGCGCCGAGCGCCATGCGAACGCCGATCTCGGCGGTGCGCTGCGCCACGCTCTGGGCCATCACGCCGAAGATCCCGATCGCCGTCAGGAGCAGCGCCAGGGCGGCGAACGCCGAGAGGAGCCAGGCGGCGACCCGCGTCCGCCACATCGCGTCACCGATGCGCTCCTCGACGGTCTTCACCGAGACGAGCGGAAGGCTCGGATCGAGCGCCCCGGTTTCGCGTGCGATGGCGGCCGCGAGTGCGCCCGCATCGAGCTCACTGCGAGCCACGAGCTGCATCCAGGGTTGGTACGACTGGGTCAACGGCAGGAAGACGTCCGGCCCCGGCGCGGTCTCCAGCGTGTGGTACCGGACGTCGGCCACCACGCCGATGACCTCCGCGCCGTCCTCGAATCCGCCCTGGCCCACCGCGATGCGCTTGCCGACGGCCGACTCGCGCGGCCAGTACGTGCGCGCCGCCGTTTCATTGACCAGCGCGACCTTCGGCCGGCCCGCACGGTCCGCGTCCGTGAAGTTGCGGCCGGCAAGAAGCGGGATGCGCAGCGCCTCGAAATATCCCGCCGTCGCCCACGCGATTCCCACCGGCTGCGACCGCTCGCTCTGGGGCTGCGGCGGGAACCAGATCAGCGTCCCGTTGCAACCTCCGGACACGGGCATGCAGTAGCCCCAACCCGCCGACTCGACGCCGGGCATCGCGCGA
>JBOHRM010000984.1:0-3260 GCA_050732715.1 Longimicrobiales bacterium | reverse complement strand
GCACGGGGATGCCGAGCGTGCGGAAGTAATCCTGCGTGACGAAGTTGTACTCGATGCGCAGCTCCTCGTCGGGCGCCGGGACGTAGCCTTCGACCTCGATGAACACGCCCGCGCCGCCGCCCGCCCGCACCGGCACGCGCGCGCCCGTGCCCGCCGAAACGACGCCAGGCAGCAATGCCATCGACGTCTCCATGCTGTGGATCAGCGAAGCCGTGCGCTCGGCCGTGTACCGGTGCATCCACGGTTCCACCGTGACCGTCGCGACGCCCGCGGCGTTGAAGCCCAGGTCCGCCTGGAGGTGGTTGCGCAGCGTGCGCACGAATAGACCGGCGCCCGTCAACAGCACCACGCACAGCGCGACCTGTACGCCGACGAGGACAGACAGCGGGCGACGCGCTCGAGGTCGGCCGTCCGTCCGGCTCTGCCGCAGCAGGGTCGCGAGTTCGCCCCGAGAAGCGTGCAGCGCCGGCAGCACACCGAACAGCAACACGGTACCTATGGTCAGGGCCATCGTATACACGATCACCCTAGCGTTCACCGCCGGCTCGAGCGCGGCGACGTCGAAGTTGAACGGGAGGCGGAAGCCGGAAACCAGCCGCAAGCCGATCGCAGCGAGCAGCAATCCTGCGATGGCTCCGGCGGCCGCGAGCAGTCCGCTCTCGGTCAGAAGCTGGCCCACGATGCGGCCGCGGCAGGCACCGATCGCAGCGCGTATACCCATCTCCCTCTGGCGCGCCGCGGCGCGCGCCAACAGCAGGTTCGCGAGATTCGCGCACGCCAGCAGCAGGGTCAGCGCCACGACGGCCTGGAGCACGGACGCGAACTGCACGATCGTTTGTTCGTTTCCCGCCGGCAGGATGTAGCGCGGTAATGGATCCACGGTCACGGTGCGCGGGCCGCGTGCGTCCGGATCCTCGAGCGCGAGCTGGTCGGAGACCGCGCGCAGCTCCGCCCGTGCTCGCTCGATCGTCGCGCCGTCCGCCAGCCTCGCCACCAGGCCGCTGATCCAGCGGCTGCCACGATCCTCGAACAGCGTCGGAACAATGTTCGGGAACAGCGCCAACATCCCTCGCAACGGAACCCAAACGTCCGGCGCATCGCCGAGACGCAATCCAGAGAAACTAGGCGGTGCAATGCCGATGACCGTGTGCGGCATCTCGTTCAGCCGAATCGTCCGGCCGATCACCCGGGTCTCACCGCCGAACCGCGTGCGCCATACTGCGTCCGATAACACGACCACGTTCGATTCGCCGCCCGGCTCGTTGTCCGACGCGCCCAGCAGGCGACCCTGTGCAGCGCTCACGCCGAGCAGCTCGAAGTAGTTTCCGGTGGTGATCTCCGCCGTCATCAGCTCGGCACGCTCGCCATCGGCGAGGATGACCTGCGAACGATTGTACGCCGCGACGTCGGCGAACGCGCGAGTGCGGTCGCGATAATCCCGGTAGTCCGGATACGACGACGAGCAGCGCGGATCGCCACGACGACATGTCGTGTAGACCGCCACGAGTTGGTCGGGCGCACGCACGGCGGGCGACCGCAGCAGCATCGCCTCGATCAGGCCGAACACCATCGCGTTCGCGCCGATGCCGAGTGCCAACGTCAGGATCGCTGCCGATGCGAAGGCGGGTGCGAGCCGCAGGCCGCGCAGGCCGAAGCGCACGTCCTGCATCATCGAGACCGCCATGCCGCGCGCGCGCCAGCGCCGCACCCGACCACGACTCAGACGCCTCACTTCCGACGCGATCGCCGCGGCATCGCCGAACGCCTCCCGCGCCGCCCGCCTCGCCTGCTCCGGAGACGAGCCGGCCTCGATCAACTCCCGCTCGCGCAGCTCGAGGTACAACGACAGCTCGTCGTCTACATCGCGGCCGACCTCGGGTGCATGGTCCGAAAGACGGAACGTGCGCCGGAAAGAGTTACGCTTCGACATCGCTCACCCCCGCATCGCCTCGAGGATCGCCTCAACCGCGCGCGCATGCTCGCGCCAGCGCGCCGATTCCGCCTTCAGCCGCTTCGTGCCCGCCGATGTCAACCGATAGAAACGACCTGGACGGCCCAACTCCGTCTCGCCCCACTCGGCTCTGACGAAGCCCCGCTTCTCGAGTCGATGCAACGCCGGGTAGAGTGCGCCTTCCTCCACCTGCAGCACGCCGGCGCTCGTCTCGCGAATCCAACGGCCGATCGCGTAACCGTGCAACGGGCCGCCGCGCAGCGTCCGCAGAATGAGAAGATCGAGCGTTCCAGTAAAAACGTTGCTGCCCGGCATGACGACGACCTCTATCGGTTGTCGGCCCGAGTT
Source organism: Longimicrobiales bacterium (assembly GCA_050732715.1). Lineage (GTDB taxonomy): Bacteria > Gemmatimonadota > Gemmatimonadetes > Longimicrobiales > RSA9 > JBOHRM01. Next base: position 961 of record JBOHRM010000984.1, on the reverse strand, counting down.
GCCTCGTTGACTTAGGTAATATGGTGCGGGAAGCCTAAGTGGTCAAGGCTTTTCTCCAAGAGGGAGATCCGAGCATCGATCGTTGTCGCGTTCGTGTAGCGCGCCGCCGAAGCCGTCGCCCGCGAACGGCCCGATCCGCTCGAAGCCCGCTCCCGGCCCAGGAAACCCGCGCCCCGGCGCAGTCTATGAACCGGACCTCGGCTGGGCAGTTAACCTAACAAACAAAGGTCTTGACAACATATCGCCTAAATAAGTAAGATAGGATCGCTCCGGCTCATGACGGTCGGGCGCCGGAAGGCGGCGCGACGGCCCGGCCGTGGACGCGGGGGATGTTGCTCAGAACAGCGGGAGGCAGGCCATGAAGCGACCCGGTGTGGTGGTAGCGCTCTCGGTGCTCGGGTTCACGGCGCAGTTGGCCGCGGCGCAGGAGTCGGCGGCGCTCGCGTTCGGCGGCAGTGTGGCGTTGGTAACCGATTACCGGTTCCGAGGGATTTCGCAGACGCTGCGGGAGATGGCGGTTCAGGCGGGCATCGATGTGAGCGGTCCGGCCGGGCTGTTTGGGGGCGTTTGGGGCTCGAACCTGAACTTCGGCGAAGCCGAGCCGGATGGGCGGGCGCAGGCGGAGATCGACGTGTTCGGCGGCATGGAGCGTAGCCTGGGCGACGTCCTCGATGTCGGACTCGGCGTGACGTACTACGGCTATCCGGGCACGAGCAGCGATTACAGCTACGATTTCGTCGAGGTCGCGCTGAGCGCGGGCCGCGACTTTTCGGTGTTCGAGTTGGGCGCGACTGCCGCGTACTCGCCGGACTACTTCGGCGGCTCCGGCTCGGCGACGTACCTGCGAGGCGACGTCGGCATCCCGCTCGGCGCGAGCGTGTTCTCGCTGGGCGCGGGCGTGGGCCGGCAGTGGATCGAGGACAACGAGGCGTTCGGCGCGCCGAACTACACGGATTGGAGC
>JBOHRM010000983.1:0-4118 GCA_050732715.1 Longimicrobiales bacterium | reverse complement strand
CGCACCACCGATATCGACGAAGTAGGCGACGAGTCGCACTTGACCTTTTTCGAGATGCTGGGGAACTGGTCACTCGGCGACTACTTCAAGCAGGAGTCCATCACCTGGAGCTGGGAGTTCCTGACCGGTGCGGAGTATCTCGCCATCGAGCCACACAGAATCCACGTCAGCGTGTTCGCTGGCGACCAGAATGCTCCGCGGGACGACGAGGCGGCGGAGATATGGCGCTCTCTTGGAGTCCCTGACGAGCGCATCAACTACCTTTCCGCCGAGCACAACTGGTGGGCCGCCGGCGACGAGGGACCGTGTGGTCCGGACACGGAGATGTTCGTCGATCTGACGGGGACGCCGTGCGAGCGCGCGGCGGACTGCGCGGCGGGGCTGTGCGAGTACGGACGGTTCTTCGAGGTGTGGAACAACGTCTTCATGGCCTACAACCGGACCGCGGGAATGCTCAACCTACTCCCGACGCACAACGTGGACACGGGAATGGGTCTGGAACGCGCGCTGGCGGTGCTGAACGGCGTAGCCACCGTGTACGAGACATCGGCGTTCCAGCCGCTCATCCATTCCCTCGCCGCCCGCTCCGCCCACTCGTACGACGAGATCGTCGCGGACCTGGCTCTTACTCGCGCCATACGCGTGGTGAGCGACCACCTCCGCGCCGCCGTGTTCATCCTGGGAGATGAGCGCAAGGTGACACCGTCGAACCAGGGTCAGGGATATGTCCTGCGGCGTCTGATCCGGCGCGCCATCCGGTTCTGCGAGCCGCTAGGTATCGACCCGGCGGCTTGGGCGGCCGCGGCTCAGGTGGTGATCGACCAGTACGGCGAGGCCTACCCCGAGCTGCGCGAGAATGGCGAGCGAATCCATCGCGAGCTCCTTATGGAGCGGAGGCGCTTCCAGAATACGCTGGGGAAGGGGACGCAGCTCTTGCTGCACGAGATCGACCGCTTGCAGACCGCCGGATCTCAAGTGCTCCCGGGCAAGGTCGCCTTCCGCCTGTACGACACGTACGGGTTCCCCATCGAGTTCACCCAGGAGCTCGCGCGAGAGCGTGGGCTGGACGTGGACTTGGACGAGTTCCAGCGCCACTTCGCCGAGCACCGCGAGCGGTCGAGGTCGGCGGCGGCACGGAGCGGGCTGGCGGATCAGAGCGACGAGAGCATTCGCTATCACACGGCCACGCACCTGCTGCACGCCGCGCTCCGGAAGGTGTTGGGGGAGCACGTGCAGCAGAAGGGCTCGAATATCACGCGCGAGCGGATGCGCTTCGACTTCTCCCACCCCCGGCCGATGACTCCCGAGGAGATCGCGGCTACAGAACGATGGGTGCAGGATGCCATCGAGCGCGCGATCCCCGTGGCGTGCGACACGATGAAATACACGGAGGCGCGAGGGAGCGGTGCCATCGGCCTCTTCGAGGATCGCTATGGGAACGACGTGACGGTCTATACCATCGGTGACTTCTCCAAGGAGGTTTGCACGGGTCCGCACGTGTCGAACACGCGTGACATTGGCTGGTTCAAGATCGAAAAAGAGCAGTCCTCGTCGGCCGGCGTTCGCCGCATCCGTGCGGTGATCTCCTGAAGCGCCCAACGTGCCGTCACCGGAGAACGCTCCCTCGCAGCCGTTCGTCGGACGCGCGTAGATCGGATCGGCCCAGCGATTCGGCGGCGCCGGCGATCCAGCCCTCCAGATCCTGGATCCGAACCCCAGCGCGGGGATCGGCAGCCCTTGCAGCGGCGATGTCAGAGTTTTCGCGAAATCACCCGGTTGCTGACTCGTGCAATCGGCCCGGGCCGATTGGGACTGCCGATCATTCGATTCCGCCGGCGTCCTCGATGAATCGCATGGCCGGCTCACTCACGAAGATCGGGTCGTGGAACCTGCGGCCCCAGGACAGGGCGGTGACGTCACGGTACTCGTGCCGCGCGGTATCGCCGTGTCCGGGGTGGAGACGCTTCCAGAGGGATGCGCGCACGTTCGGCATCGCACCGCGCTCGAGCAGCAGCTCCGTGAACGGCGCGACGAACGGCCCGCGCTTCCGGTAGTTCATCCAGAAATTCGGTTGCGAGACGACCGTGTTGAAGAGTGCTGTCTGGCCGCCGAAGCCGTTGCGACCGACGGCGGCGCGCACGTTGACGTCCATCCCCTGGTCCAGCAGCCAGCGCGCGGTCTCCAGCTCATCGTAGTCGACGCACATGTGGAGGAGCGTCGAGCCGCCGAGTGGTGTGCCCACGGTCGCATCGAGAGGGTCGCCGCATCCCATCTCGGCCGGGTATATCTCGCGATGGGAGAACGTCCGGCCGAGCAGCCCCGGGTCACGGCGGAGGTGTTCACCGAGCAGATCGATGCGGCCGCGGTGGAGCGCCATGACCGGCGTGTCGGGGAGCTCGAGGCCGTGACGCACGTACATCTCGAGGATCGCGTGTTTGGCCGCCGGATTGCGGCCGTCAGTCTGTAAGACCACATCGACCGGCGCGAGCCGGTTGCCCGCTTCGTCCCGCACCCGCGCGCCGAGGGTAAGCAGGAGCGCCGTACCTTCAACGCTCAGCGTGTACGCCGGCCCGCCAAGCGCCCCGTCGGGCACCGGCGGCCTTCCCGCCATGTCGTACAGCATTCTCGCCGTGCCGAACCGATGCGGCGTCCCACTGCGGCCTCGAGGCGCCCGAGCACGCTGAGATTCCGCGATGCCAAGCACTTCGGCAAGTTTGAAGCGCAGGATCTGCCGTGCCTCTTCGCTCAGGGAAAGCACGCGGACGGGCCGGTGGAGCAGGTTCCGATCGATCACACACGCACGGGAAAGGTGCACGAGAAACTCGGCGCCTCCAAACGCCGCCATGACCGGCAGCGGAAAGTAACCGATCTTCTGCGCCGCCCGCACAGCGTCCCAGGAGCGCTCGGGCAGGATGTCGGGCGCATAACCCAGGACCGGGCTCACCAGAATGCGGGGGTCAAGGTCGGTCCGCGCATTCGCCTCCGCCTCCGCATCGGCCTCGCTCCAGCCGTCGGCGATCCGCATCTCGATCCACTCGTTCCACTCCTTGTCGATCTCGCAGTCGTGTGACAGGACGAGCACAGGACTGAATGCCAGCTCCAGCGCAATGCCAGGAACAAGTTCCGGCGTCGAGAGGGTGCGCTGCCAGCCGGGAACGAAGATGGGTTGGCCGAGCTCGTCCGGCGCCGCCGGTATCACCGGAGGCGCCTCTACGATGGTCGACGACCAGACCATGGTCGTCGGAGCCAGGCAGATGTCGCCTTGACTGAGCTCAGGCCGGACCTCAGGGAGGTAGAAGGGCCGTGGCGGCACCCGGGCCTCAGCCCGCGCGTCGGCGGCGCGGCTTCTCCGCCTCGCCCGCGAGTCGGATCATCTCGTCGATCGGGACACCACTCGTGTCCCGCAAGCCGCGCATCCGCCGACGTGGCTCGCGCTCCGTCGCGGCTGGCTGCGGCTGCTCCAGCAGGTGTGCGAAAGCGGCGAATGGAGAGGCCGGCCGATCTGCAGCCAAGCTCTGCTGCTTCTTCGCGTTGACCTCCTCCCACACCGCCGATGAGACGATGACCATCTCGTCCCGGCCCCTGTCGCCGAAACGGATCACGGCGTGCTGGTGCACGGCCCGGTCGCGGATGTCCTTCATCCGCAGCTTCGTCTCCTCGATAGTAAGCACCCGGTCCAATAGGCTCTCAGCCATGGCTTCCTCGCGGTTTGATAATCCACATGAAACATATGTAACCCATGGAACCCATGTCAAGCCAAGCTGGCGGCACTCTATCCGGAAGCGATCGTGGCGAGCGAGGAGGACGCTCGGGTGCTCGGGCTGAACGCAACGTTCGACCTCGGACAGCGGTTCAAGGAGTTGATCCAGACGCCGTGAGCGTGCTCGGCTGGAATGCGCACGACCAGGCCGCGTGACTCCGCGCCTGATCGGCAGGTCCAGTCCAGCCCCCTGCAGGATCGATCGCCTTCCGCGCTGCCTCCGCGCTCCCAGCACGAATCGTGATGCCGCCCACGGGTGCGGTGGCCGGTTCATTCGGTTCGTTCGATGCCTGGTTGAGCGGCCCCCTTTCTTGTGGCGCATCGAACCGACGCGGTCCGCGAGGCCGAAGATGTGGGC
>JBOHRM010000982.1:0-4990 GCA_050732715.1 Longimicrobiales bacterium | reverse complement strand
GATCGAAAGCTCGAACCCTCCGAACGATGGGGGCAACCCTCCCGGGCCGCCAACCGGCATCCTGCGAGACTGACTCAAGCGGCCGGCGCGGGATCGAACGCGCGCTGGCGGCGCGGGCCTGCGGGGCGGCGCGCTCGCGTTCGCGACGTACGGGATCGCGCGCCGGCGCGCTCGCCAACCGCAGACATAGATTCGACCACCGACCTGACACGAGTCACAACCCGGGAGGACGGAATGTTTTTCGAACGCCGAATTGCGAGTCTGACGGGTCTGCTGATGTTCCTGATACCGGGACCCGCGGTGGTGGCGCAGGGCACGGCGGAAGACTACCGTCGCGCGTTCGCGCTCGAAGACCGCTTCGAGCGTCTGGTGGTCGATGTGGCGGACAACGTGGAATGGGTGGACGAGTCGAGCGTTTTCACGTTTCGCCGCTCGGTGAACGGCGGCTACTTTTTTGGGCGCGTGAGCGCGGAGACGCTCGACCAGCGGCCGGCGTTCGACCATGATCGTCTCGCGGGCGCGCTGTCCGGCCTCACCGGTGAGTCGTACATGGCGACGACGCTGCCGTTCGACACGTTCGAATATGTCGATGCGGAGACCGGCGTCGTGTTCGAAATCGCCGAGTCGGAGGTTCGCTGCGATCTCTCGAACTATCAGTGCGCCGAGACGCCCGAAGTCTCGGAGGAGAGGGACGACGAACGGGAAGGCCCCCGCGTATCGCCTGACGGTCGGCTCGAAGCGTTCATCGAGAACTACAACGTCGCGCTCAGCGAGGTTGGATCCGATGAGCCGATCTACCTGAGCCGCGACGGCTCCGAGGGAAACGCCTATTCCCTCGAATCGCTCTCGTGGTCACCCGATTCTCGGAGACTCGCGGCGTATCGGATCACGCCCGGTCACGAACGGCTGGTCCATTACGTCGAGTCGTCTCCCGCGGACCAGGTGCAACCGCTTCACTCGACGAGGAACTACACCAAGCCGGGTGACGTGCTTCCCGTGCGTCGACCGGTGCTGTTCGACGTCGCCGCGGGCGATCAACACATCGTCGATGACGCGCTGTTCCCGAACGCGTACAGCCTGTCCGGTCTCGAATGGCGCGGGGACGGCCGCGCGTTCACGTTCGAGTACAACCAGCGCGGGCATCAGGTCTATCGCATCATCGAGGTCGACGCCGAGACGGGTGCGGCCCGGGCGGTGATCTCCGAAGACACGGAGACGTTCTTCTACTATCGCGACTCGTCGGGCTCGGGGAAGAAGTTCCGCCACGACCTGGATGACGGCCGCGAGATCATCTGGATGTCGGAACGTGACGGCTGGAACCATCTCTATCTGTACGATGGCGAGACCGGTGTGGTGAAGAATCAGATCACGCGGGGCGAGTGGGTTGTGCGCGACGTCACGTGGGTCGATGGGGCGAACCGCCAGATCTATTTCGCCGCCAGCGGCATGAACCCTGATCAGGATCCGTACTTCGTCCATTACTATCGGATCGACTTCGACGGGACGCGCCTGACCGCGCTGACCGAAGCGGACGGCACGCACACCCTCGACTTCTCGCCGGATCGGCGGCACTACGTCGTGACGTGGTCGCGGGTCGACCTTCCGCCGATCACGCAGCTTCGGCGAACCGGCGATGGCGCGGTGCTCGCCGAGCTGGGCCGAGGCGACCATTCGGCGCTGCTCGAAGCGGGCTGGACACCGCCAGAGGTCTTCGTGGCGAAGGGCCGCGACGGAGAGACCGACATCTGGGGCATCATCATCCGGCCCACCAACTTCGACCCGTCACGCAGCTACCCGGTGATCGAGTCCATCTATGCTGGACCCCACGACAATCACGTGCCGACGTTCGGCGCGCTCGCGCCTCGAGGTATGCGCCAGCAAGCGGAGCTCGGTTTCATCGTCGTGCAGATCGACGGGATGGGCACCTCGAATCGCTCGAAGGCATTCCACGATGTCGCATGGAAGAACCTGAAGGATGCCGGTTTCCCGGACCGCATTCTCTGGCATCAGGCCGTGGCCGAGCGATACCCGTACTATGACCTCGGCCGGGTCGGCATCTACGGCGGCTCCGCTGGCGGCCAGAACGCGATGGGCGCACTCCTGTTCCATCCGGATTTCTACCACGTCGCCGTGGCGGACAACGGCTGTCACGACAATCGCATGGACAAGATCTGGTGGAACGAGCTCTGGATGAGCTGGCCGCTCGGCCCGCAATACGAGGAATCGTCCAAGGTCGTCAACGCCCATCGCCTCGAAGGCCGCCTTCTCCTGACGGTGGCCGAGCTGGACACGAATGTAGACCCCTCATCGACCTATCAAGTCGCGAACGCGCTGATCAAGGCGGGCAAAGAGTTCGATCTCGTCGTGGTGCCGGGCGCAGGGCACGCTCGTGGCGAATACCACGAGCGCAAGCGTTTCGACTTCTTCGTGCGGCACATCCTGAACGTCGACCCGCCGAACTGGAACGACGAGGCGATTCTGGCGCCCGCCGATTCCGATAACGAGCCGTGACCGCGGGTGGCCGAGGGTGTTGCCGTGGAATCCGCACTCATGACGGCGAAATCGGTCAATGCGGACTTGACCACGAATACCGCCGTAAGTCCCGCACGCAAGTGCTCTTGCGCCGCACGTCCGCGGTCTTCACAGCGAATGTTGCGCCCAACTCCGCAACCGTGATTCGCGGGTCGACGGCTGGGGAACTGCCGTAGGGTCCAATCGCATAGGTCCCCTCCAGCGCCTCGTGCTGGAGCTCTCGCCGGGTGGTTGCACGTTGCGGGTGTGCGCCACCCAATTAGAAGCTCACGAATACAACGAAGCACCTGCCGCACGTGGTTCCGGGTGGCGGGGCGAACGCCGAACGAAGAGAAGAACGTGATGCTGGACGTCCTCGGATACGCCGCATCGGTCGTGGTCATCCTTTCGCTGATGATGAGCTCGATCCTGTGGCTACGGATCCTCAATCTGACCGGGACCGCCCTATGGTCGTTCTACGGAGCGGCGATCGGTGCGATGCCGATTCTGGTGGTCAACGTGATCCTCGTCGGCGTGAACTTCTACTATCTCGTGCGCATGGTTGCGAAGAAGGAGTCCTTTCACCTTCTCGAGGTGGACGCGGACTCGACGTACCTGCGTCACTTCGTCGAGCGCAGCGCGGCCGACATCCGCCGTTTCGCGCCGAGCTTCGATGCGACGCCGCGACCTGATCAGATCACGTTGTTCGTCCTGCGCGACTTGAGCCCGGCCGGCCTTTTCATCGGTGATCTCGAGCCGGGCGGTGCGCTCCGGGTTCGGGTGGATTACGTGCTGCCCCAGTTCCGTGACTTCAAGGTTGGCCGATACCTCTTCGAGCAGGAGTCAGCCCACCTCAAGAATCTCGGCATCGAGCGACTGCTGACGCACGCGGGCCCACGCGCTCATCAGCGATACCTGACACGTATGGGCTTCGTGCGCGACAGCGCCGATGAGCTTGGCCAAGATGTCTTCGTCCGTCCGCTGACCTAGGATCGGCCCGGCCCATCTTCGCATAGACTTGCCTCCATTTGCTATATCATGCTATATATCGATTGATTAACTTCGGCCGGGAAGAACGAATGGGAAAGCCGCTCATGCTTCGTGATGAGGATGACGCGAGGATCGAGCTTTTGAAGGAGCGTATGGGTGCGCGCACGAAGGTCGAAGTAGTCCGCTCGGCGTTGGATCTACTCGAGGGCGAAGTGGAACGGACCAGGCGCGTCGATCGGTGGCGGCGCGCGGTCACGTCGGTCGGCAAAGGGAGCCGAGAGGCGCTACGCGATTTTCAGCGCCACAGCCGGCTTGGGCGAATTGACTGAATTCGCGGCCGCTCCTCCCAGACGATGGCACGTTTACGTCGTCGACCTCGCACCGCGCGTGGGCACGAAGCCCGGCAAGCAGCGGCCTTGCGTAGCGATTCAGCCGAGCGAGTTCGGCGAGGCCGGGTTGCCCAGCACGGTGATCCTGCCGATGAGCTCGAAGGTGGTGGAAGCCGATGCGTTTCCGCTCCGGGTCCGCCTGCCGGCGGGTGTCTGCGGTCTCGCCAAAGACAGCGATGTCTTGGTCGATCAGATTCTGGCGTGGGACAACGAGCTCTTTGTCCGAGAGCTCGGGGTTCTCCCTGAGGCGCTCCAGGACGAGATCCGCGCCGCACTCCTCGACTTCTTGGATCTCTGAGCAACGTCGGGCGAGGCCGTCACGTTCGACGTTATCGACCCAGGCTCGCAGGTGTCTCGATGAGCGCCCGGGAAGGATCAGCGTGCCGGCTCGAGGTCCCTGACCACGTCGGCTGCGAACTCCTGGAAGCTGCGCGGCGGTCGGCCGGTGAGCGCCTCGACTGCTCCCGTGACGATGTCCGTGCCGCCGCCCTCACGCTGGTAACGTGCGAGCTCGAGTTGCGCGGCGATGAGCCATGGCGGAACGCCGGCCGCGTAGAGGCGGCTCCACGTGTCGTTTTCCGGCTCGGGGATGTACTCGAGGGCCGTGCCCAGAACCTCGGAAAGGACGCGTACTGCGTCCCGCCAGGAGATCGGTGTGGGTCCGGTCAGCGTGTAGCGCTTCGCCGCGTGACCCGGCTCGGTCAACGTGACGGCTGCGACGGCGGCGATGTCTCGTGTATCGATCATCGGGATGGCGGCCTCGCCCGATGGAGAGCGAAACCTGCTTTCACCTCGGATCGAGTCCCACTGGTCCAGAAGGTTCTGCATGAACACGTGGGGCCGCAGGATCGTCCAGGCGAGGTGAGAATCTTTGAGAGTGCGCTCGACGTTGTAGTGCCACGCACCGATCACCGACCTCGAGTGATCCGAGGCGCCGAGCGCCGAGAGCTTGACGACATGGGCCACGCCCGCTTGCTCTGCCGCGGCGATCGCATTCTTCTGTAGTCGAACCATGTCGGGGACGTTGCCGGTCAGCAGGAACAGGCGATCCGCGCCGGCAAAGGCCGCCTCCAGCGCTCGCCGATCGGCGAGGTCTGCCT
>JBOHRM010000981.1:0-3082 GCA_050732715.1 Longimicrobiales bacterium | reverse complement strand
CCGATCAGCCCGTAGCCGGCGTTGTTGACGAGCGTGTCGAGGCGTCCCTCCGCGGTCACGATCTCGTCCAGGAGCGGGCCCATTGGCTCACGATCGAGCAGGTCGAGCCTGCGTGTCTCGATCCGGCCGGGCCCGGTCACCGGTGGGAGCTCGGTGGCCCCGCCGGGGTGGCGGACGGTGGCGTAGACGATGTGCCCGCGGGCCGCGAGCGCGCGACTGGTCGCGAGGCCGATGCCCTTCGCCGAGGAGGTCCCCGTGACCAGCACCACTCGCTGCTCGTCGTGTCCACCCATGCCGCCCGCTCCCCTTTGCTGGCGCTTCGTGCGGTATCGGCCCGCTCACGCCTGCTTCCGAGCCGTCCGTTCGATCCGAGGCCGTGTTGCTGCACACGCCTTGCCAGCGATCGTTCAGGCACGACGGCGCGAGCGGCGAGCCCGGATCGGTGCATCCCGCCGCCCATGTCTTGAACGGCGTATGATCGTCCGCTATTCCAATCTCAGCGCTTCCATGGGATCGATGCGCGAGGCCCTCCGCGCGGGCAGCCACAAAGCCAGCGTGGCGATGGCCGCCATGAAGATCGTCAGCACCGCGTAGCTCAGGGGGTCGGTCGGGCTGATGCCATAAAGCATCCCGGCCATGAGTCGGGTCAGGCCGAAGGCGGCGACCAGGCCGATGCCGACACCCACAGCGACGACGGCCGCACCCTGGCGCAGGACCATCGCGCGCACATCCCTCGCGCGCGCGCCGAGCGCCATGCGTACCCCGATCTCGGCCGTGCGGCAGCTCACGGTGTACGCGATCACGGCGTAGACGCCTACCGTGCCGAGCAGCAGGGCGATCGCCGCGGCGAGGCCGACGAGGGTGAGGGCGAACGCAGTGGGCGTCGTGGCGGCGTCGATGATCTGCCGGAGAGTCCGAACATTGGCCAGCGGCAGCCCGGGATCCAGCTCGGCGAGCGCCGCGCGAACGGCGGGCACCACGGAGAGCGGCGGCACCGCCGTGCTCACCACGTACGCGAGCTGCTGCGTCCTCGGACCATCCACACCCTCCGGCAGCACCGGCAGATAGATCACGCGCCGCAGCTCATCGGGATCCTTCGTCTCGACTTTGCCGCGAACGTCGTCGGCGATGCCCACCACGGTATGCCAGGGGCCGTCGCCGAACCGGACTCGCTTGCCGAGCGCATCCTCGCCCGGGAAATACGCTTCCGCCGTCGCACGGCTGAGGACCGCGACGCTCGCCGCGCCTACGGCGTCTGCGGCAGTGAACGACCGGCCGCGCACTCGGATCCCGATCGACCGGAAATAGTCCTCACTCGCGATGCGAGTGCCGGTCACGGGCGGCACCTGACCCTGGACGACGGGGTGTCCTTCGACCTCCAGGGTTTCGCCGAAGCACATGTAGCCGACCAGCGGAAGGCACCGGCCCACCGCGCCCACGGAGCGCACGCCGGGCAAGCCGCGGAGCCGCTCGAGCGCCCGAAGGTGGAACGCCTGCGCTTCGGCTCGCGTCTCGTAGCGCGCAGAGGGAAGGCCCAGCTCGAACGTGAGCGCATCGCGCTCCGTGAAACCGACATCGACCGCCCGCAGCTGGTGAAAGGTGCGGAACAGCAAACCGGATCCGATCAGGAGCACGAGCGCCAGCGCGACCTGTGTCGCCATCAGCACCTCACGGCCACGGCGGCGGGTGCGCCCCGCCGTGGACCGACGGCCGCCATCCGCTAGGGCCGCCGCTGGGCCGGCTTGGCGCCGCAACGCCGGCAGGAATCCGAGCAGCGCCCCGGCCGCGAAGACCGTGAACAGGGCGACGAGCAGCACCGCCGGATGCAGCCCGACTTCGTCGAGACGCGGCACGTTCACCGGAGCCCGTAAGCGGAGCACCCGGATCGCGGACGCCGCCGCGAGCACGCCCACCACGCCCGCGGCGAGCGAGACCAGCAGCGTCTCGATCATGAAATCGCGTACGATGCGGCCTCGCCCCGCGCCCAACGCCCGCCGCACCGCCGTCTCCCTCTGCGCTTCCTCCGCGCGGACCAGGAACAGGTTTGCGACGTTGGCGAGGGCGATCAGCAACACGAGGCCAACGGTGCCGAATAGAATCCACAGCGTCCGCTGCACGTCGCCTACCATGCTCTCCTTCAACGGCACGGTGAGCGGCGTGACGCGCGCGTCGTCGAGGAACGTGGCCATCGTGCGTGGGTCGTCCGTCGTCTCGCGCAGCACCGGCAGCAGCGAGACGAGCTCGCGCCGCAGCGTTTCGGCGTCCACGCCCGGCGGCAGGCGAGCAACGGCACGCTCACTCCAACCGCCGACGTTCGTGGCCGGCACGTGGTTCGGAATCCAGAACAACCGATCCGCTGAGGGAAACGTGAACGTGGCGGGCATCACACCGACCACCTCGCGGCGGAGGCCGCCCAGCTCGATGCTCGTGCCCACCACCGAGACATCGCCGCCGAAACGCTCGCGCCAGAGCCGGTGCGACAGAACGACCGCCGCCGCCGCACCGGGCTCGGCTTCCTCGGGCGTGAACCACCGGCCGAGCATCGGGCGCACCCCGAGCACGGCCTCGAGCGACGGCGTCGCCGCCACGCCCCGGAGACGCACGGGATCGCCCCGTCCCGTGAGGGTCTCCTCCAGGTAGCTGTACATCGCCATCGCTTCGGCGAAACGAGCGCGTGCCGCGTACTCGCGGTAGAAGCCGAACGTGATGCCCAGCCCCCGGTCCGCACCCACACCCGGCCCGGCGTGATCGACTTCGACGATACGCGCGGCATCGGGGTACGGCAGCGGATTCAAGACCACGCCGTAAACGAGGCTGAACACCGACGTCGTCGCCGCGATGCCGAGCCCGAGCGTCAGCACGGTCGTGAACGTAAACGACGGCCGCCGCCGGAGCCTGCGCGCCGCCTGGCGGACGTCGTTCCACGTGCCGGCCCACACGCTGCCCCGGCCCCGCTCCTCCGCGCGCGACGCCACCCGATGACGCCTCGGCGCGCTCGCAAGCACGTCGACCAATGAACGCGCGGCGACGCTCAACACCGCCCACCGTCCACGCCGCGCCCGCGCCTCAGTCGCGAGCCGAC
>JBOHRM010000980.1:0-2608 GCA_050732715.1 Longimicrobiales bacterium | reverse complement strand
TGCGCGGACATCGATAGCACGCGCGCGTCCGCGATCGGATCGAGCGTCGAGGCATCGACCACGCCGGGGTTGCTGACGTCGAGGTCGCACGCAGTCAAGACCATCACGAGACCAGCCGACACGAAGCCCGCAGAGCCATGAGAGGGACAACGCCCGCGCGCGCGGGCGTGCCCGCAACGCGTGCCAACGGTTCGGTTCGCTTCAAACATGAACGCCTCCACGATCTCTTCGAAATGGCACGACACGATCGACAGGCGAAACTCGGAACCCGGAACCCGGAACCCGGAACCCATCAGAACTGGACGTTCAATCGGGCGACCCATCGCCGTGAAGGCGGCGTGGTGAACACGTCCGCATTGAAGAATTGATTGATGCCCGTCGCGGGCGCGCCGGTCCCGAGCACATCGGGATCATCGCCCTCGTAGTCGGTGAACCACAGGCCGAGGTTGCGGCCGCCCACGGTGAGCGACGCGCCGGTCGCGCCCACGCGCTGCACGAGGGCGGTGGGGAGCACGAACGTCGCCGTTAATTCCCGCAGGCGGACGTGATCGCCGCTCTGGATGTACGGGTCCTTCACGTTGCCCGCGCCGACAGGGTCGCCCGACTCGCTCACGTACGGGCCGAGCCGGCGCAGGCGCTCGGCGGTCGAGTAGCCGCCCTCGTGCCCGGGCAGGTTGACCGCCGCGGAGGAGCGCGAGCTGCGATCGCGGAACTCCTGGTTCAGGTTGTAGACGGAGTAGCCGCTCTTGCCCTCGAACAGCGCGTACACGCGGAGGTTGCCGAACAACCTCAACGTGGTGGACAGGCTGCCTTGTAGCGTGGGCAGCTGATTGCCGGAGAACTCCGCCGTGTCGGAGACGATGACCATGCCGCTCTCCTCTTCGACCTCGCGGATGCGATGCGCCCAGAACGCGGCGACTTGCCGGCCGGGCGCGAACGCGCGGAAGCTGTTGAGGAACGTGCCGGCCGTGCCCAGGCTCATGATCTCGTTGTGCAACGTGCTGCCGTTCAATGCCACCTCCCAGACCAGGTGGCGGCCGCTGACCGGCGTGGCGCGCACGAGCAGCTCGACGCCGCGGTTCACGATCTCGCCGATGTTGATGAACGGGCTCGAGCCGAAGCCCGACGACGGTGGCACTGGCACGGAGACCAACACGTCGGTGCTCTTTTTGTCGAAGAACGTGAGCTCGGCGCCGAGTCGATCGTTCAGGAACCCCGCGTCGAAGCCGATCTCGATCTCTCGGCCGCGCTCCGGCTTCAGCTCCGTGTTGCCGGGATTGCCTGGCACCACGCCGAGCTCGATCAGACCCTGGTCCGTGACGTAGCGCGCGGTCGCGAACGTTCGCAGCGGCGCGCCCGTCCCCGGTGATCGGCCGGTCGTGCCGTACGCCGCGCGCAGCCGCAACGTCGGGATCGCGGAGGCCAGCGGTTCCCAGAACGATTCGTCGGAGATCACGTAGGACGCACCGACTTTTGGCAGGAAGAACGTGCCGACGTCGGCGCCGAACGCCGAGTTCCGATCCGCGCGCATCGCGAGCTGGAGGAACAGGCGGTCGCGGAAGCCGAGCTGCTCGTGGACGAACACGCCGAGCGACTTCGACTCGCCGAAGCTCTGCGCGACGGTGCTGCTCGACGTGTTCGTCACGAGAATCGCCGAGTTGGTTGCGAGGCCCGTACCCTCCCCGCTCAATCGACGGCTGACGCGATGGATGTACTGACTGCCGACCGAGAGGTTGGACGAGAACTCGCCGTCCGCGCCAAACCGTGACTGGATATTGCCGAGATAGTCGACCGTATAAGACCGGTCATCATCCTGGCTCGACATGACCGAGTTCCCCGAGGTGACCGAGGGATACCATCCCTGATCGTTTCGCGGGAAATGGACGAAGCCTCGGCCCTGCGTCACGTCCGCGCCCGCGGTGATGCGGTTCGTGAACCAGGGCACCGGCGAGTATCGCACCTCCGCGGACGGTGTCATCCGCAGTGCCGACGCGCGCGACGTGATCGCGGAGAGTGATTCCAGACTCGACGTGCCGAATAGCATGCCGCCGGTGAGCGTACCGTCCGCACCTTCGCCGACGGTGAGCGGCGAGCCGAGGATGCTCTGGACGTAGTAGCCGTAGGAATCCTGGTCCGTGCGCGGCAGGTCGTAGTCCGTGCGGCCCACGGCGAGAGAGGCGTCGAACGCGAGCTTGTCGGTCGGAGCGAAGGTGAAATTCACGCGGCCGCTGCGCTGCTTCAACAGATTGTTCGGCGTCGTGCCCTGCTCGTTGGCCAGCGCGACCGACGCGAAGAACGCGTAATTCTCGCCGCCGCCGCGCGCACTATACTTCAACGAGCCGGCCCAGCCATTGCTGAACGCGCCGATCCGCTCGGCCGGGTTGTCCGACACGATCGTGCCGACCTGCTGTCCACGGCACAGCGGGTTCGGACTCGTCGCGCCGACGAGCGCCTCGATGCACTGCGCGTGGTTCGTCGGCATCGTGAAGTTCGGATCGACAACGTCGTATTCGAACGTCAGCTCTTGGGTGAAGCTGCGGCTGCCTACGCGGCCGCGTTTCGTGATGATCTGGATCACGCCGGCCGATGCGTCGGCGCCGTACAACGT
>JBOHRM010000979.1:0-3605 GCA_050732715.1 Longimicrobiales bacterium | reverse complement strand
CGGAATCCGGGCGGAGACCCGCAGCCGCGGGTTCGCGGCGACTCCGATCCGCTGAGACCGCGGTAACCACGATGCCCTATCCTGCAACCCGATCAGCGACCCGAATACGCGGTTGTTCAACAGCCTGCTAGTACTACTGTGTCATAAACTGCCTCGCCTGGGATCCATTCGCTCCGCAGGCGGGACAGTACGGCAGAGCTGCGATCAATGCGCGAGCGTAGACGCGCCGCTGGGTGGTGATGGACACCGGGTTATGCCTCTCGGGCCGCACGGGGGGAGCCCCGGGGCTTGAAACCTTTGGGTAGCGGAGCGGGCTTGAGGAAGGCAAGAGCTTGAGGGGGGGAAAGGCGACCGCGCTCGGCCGCCAGGAAGCAGTAGGCAGCCATGCACAAGATGCCGTGGTGGTGAAATCCCCTCCATCCGCGACCTTCATAGTGGTCGAGTCCCAGCTCATCCTTCAGCTCCTGGAAATCGCGCTCGATCCGCCAGCGGATCTTGGCAAGCGAAACGAGTTCGACGAGCTCCACGTCATCCGGCACAGTGGAGAGCCAATAGTCTGTGGGTTTGGGCTCGCCGGTCGGCCACTCGATGAGGAGCCACTCGACGGCGCGCGGCTCCGAGCGAAGCCCGTCGCGGTGCGCGGGACGGACACGTGCGGCGGCGAAGCGCGAGACCAACGTGCCTTTCGTGCCTTCGCGCCAACGCACGGTCCGCCACGCTTTCTTGGGGAGCCGCTCCGCGAGCTCTCGGGCCGATAGGGGCTTGTGGTCCTCGTCTCTTCGCACGCGCATGGCAGGCCGCCCGCGGCCCCTATAGCGTTTGGGGGGAGGCAGCGGACCTTTGCCCGGCGGCCAAACGCTCGTGTTGCCTTTGATGCCGACGGCGTACGAGAAGCCACGCTCGGTGAGCGCATCGCGAAATTCGGTGGTATCACCGTAGCCAGCGTCTGCCACAACGGGGGCGGGGGGAAGATCCTCCTTGAGCAGGGTGTCGATTTCCTCGATCGCGATCTGCCATTTCTTGAGAAAGGCGACCTTCGAGGGAATCCCGGCTTCTCTTCGCAGTTTCGGGCTCTGCGCCCATTCCTCGGGAAGATAAAGCCGCCACGCCGCAGGCACGCTCATCGTCTTGTTCGCCAGCGACACCGAGACCGCCACCTGGCAGTTCGCCTGCTTGCCCAGAACGCCGCAGTATTGCCAGGCCACGCCAACAGAATGATTGCCCTTCTTCGGGATTCCGGTATCGTCGACCACCCAGGCTCCGACAGGCGCATGACGCTCGAGCTGGGCGAGCGCGTAGTCCCGCGCGACCGCCAGCACCGCTCGCTCATCCCAGGGTGCACTCGCCACAAAGTGATGCATGGACTGATGGGCACGGCTCACGTTACGCGGATCAATGTTCGCAGCCATGGGCTCGACGCTCTTGCGCTCTCCGGGAAGGAGCAGGCCGGTAATGTACGCCTCGAGCGGCCACCGGCGATCGGCGTGACCCACCGGTTCAGCCAGACGTTCGAGGTAGCTCTCGAAACGCGCCCGATCGACGTCGCCCGTAGCCATGCCCCGCAAGGTACCACGGCGTGCCCCGGGTCGCAAGACTTTTATGACACAGTAGTACTAGGATCTTGATCCGGATTCCACGCCAGGACGACGGCAGGAGGTCTGTTTATCGATCGGATTTCAATTGGACGGTGGCTTCTACCGTGTTCCACGAGTCGTTTTCTCGGACACCCGTGAACACGAGCACGACGCTCCTCCCGGCATCTTCCTCCCAGGGATTCGCAAAATTCCAGTAAAAACCGCTTTGCTCGATTCCTGCCGCGCCACCCCATCCCTCCTCGTACAGTACGGTGCTCCATGGCCCCCATGGCTCCGGGGCTTCGAACAGCCCGAGGTTTCCCTTCTTCGTCTGGACGTGCTCCGTGATGAGAAAGTACCGATTCAATCCAGCGTTGTAACTGACGGACAAACACCAGCCGACTCCGTTCGAATCCTGAAAGACGGGCTCTCGACGATCGATATCTTTCGTCCAGCTGGGCAGGCCGCCTCGGGTCGCACCGGCAAACCACTCGTACGCCTCAGCATCTTCCAGGCGGTTTCGAGCGGCCCTGGCCAAGGCAATCTCTCCGGGGCGCTGCACCGCGAGACTGTCATCGGTTCTCAGTTCGATGAAATAGATATAGGTGTGTTGAGAGCGAGGACCATCGTACCCACGACCTGAATTCAAAAAGGCCGGCATTATCAATCCGTCCTCCTTTTCAATCGCGACACCAGTGTCACTCCAGCTCTTCCCGCTGTCACCACTCCGATACAATCGCGTCTCTCCGTAGCTGACCTGGTCCGATCCGGGACTTATCCACGCATAGAGCTGATTGACGACGGCAAGTAATCCGTAGGTCTTGCCGCCGAACGTGGCCGGCCGTTCCGGGAGGAAGCCGCCCCACACGTTCCTCCCGCTGTAGTCCTTTCGACCGCCCACCACCTCGGCGAAACCGAGGCTGACTCGTCCGTCATCGTTGGTCCCACCGAAGCCGCCACCGTCACCCCACGCGGTCAGGATCTGCCCATCCATGTTCCACGTTACGGGCCAGTTGTCACTGCCCGGCGCCAGACGGCGGTGCGTCGACCAGTCGAAGACGATAGTGTCGATGACGCTGCTCTTTGCATAGGGGCTGTCATAGTTCGGCTCCTCGTTTACACTGCCACAGCCCCCCACGGACACACATGCCCAGAAGGAAATCAGGCTGGGGAAGCGGATGCCTTTTCGAATCACTGTTCTGCTCCGCGAACCGATGACACGCTCGTCGCGTCAATAGCCCCTGTCAACGGCTCGAACAGATACTCCTCCAGCTCGCGCCAGAAAGTGCCACCGAAGTTCGTGCCCGTGAGAGAAGCGCCAAGACGTACCATGACGAGGTCTAGATCCGGTACCACGAGCAATATCCTATGATCTGCCCCGGCGCCAACGAACGCACTGCGTGGCAACGAAGGCCACAAGCCGTCCTGATTCGTCCACCAGCCGTACGCGGCCCGCGGTTCCGGATAGTCGAACTCGAGGTTGGGGGGCGGTGGACGGTCCCTTCCCAGGATGGCGTCAACTGATTCGGGCGCTACGATCTGGCGCCCCTTCCAGGTTCCGCGATTCAACATGAGTTGACCCACGCGGGCGACCGCTCTTGCTGTGTACTGCGCACCGCTTCCGATCGCATAGAGGTCCAACTCGCCGATCGTCGTTTTCCGGCCGTAGGAGATGCGCCAGGCATCTTCGGGAATCTCCAGAGGCTGCATGAGCCGCCGCTCGAGCAGTGTTCGAGCATCCCCGGTGGACGTATTCCGGATCGCCGTTGCCAAAACCGTCGCGATCACGTAGTAACCTGTGCCGCTGTACGAGTACTCCGTACCCGGCGGGAACTGGATCGGCGCACGCGTCAGCGCCAGGGTGTACCGCGCAGTGTCGTTATCGAAGTACTCCTTTTGCCAGCCGTGCAGCTCACCCCTCTCTCCCATGAGGAAGGGGACTTCCTCGATTCCGGATGAGTGGGAAGCGAGGTGCCGGATCCTGATATCAGCCTTCAAAGGCTCATCGGCCCATTGAGGTATGTATTGCGT
>JBOHRM010000978.1:0-3573 GCA_050732715.1 Longimicrobiales bacterium | reverse complement strand
GGATCGCTTCGCTCAGCTTCGCGAGCATCGGCTCGATCGGTGGATCGATCGGGAATCTCATCCGCAGGGACCGGCGCAGCCGAGCCTAGGGGATCGGACTCTCGCGCGGCCGCCGCGCCCAATCATTGACGGTCTGGTCGCGCGCCGTGTCGACTGCGGCGAGAACCTGTTCGAGCCCGCTCGAGTCATACACCGTGCCGCGGAGTATCACGCTCGCGATGCGGCCCAGGTTGCGGATGTCTTCCAGCGGGTTCGCGTCGAGCAGGACGAGGTCTGCGACCTGGCCGGACGCGACCGTACCGACCGAGTCGGCGATGCCGAGGAAGGCGGCGGACATGCGTGTCGTGCGCTCGAGCACGTCGGCCGGCGTCATGCCGAGGTGGTCGACGAAGTGCGCCATCTCTTCGTGCAGTGACGACCCCGGATAGACGTTGAGCACGGCGACGTCGGATCCCACGAGCAGGTCTACGCCGGCCTCGTGCATCTCATGCAGGTTGCGGACAATGCTGTCGAACACCTGCGTCCACAGGCTGCGCGTGTTCTCGTCGGGCATCTCGAGCACCTGCTCGCGCCAGTCCAGCAGCAGAAAGCGCGAGAGGTAGCCACTCCGAGGCTCGATCTCGCCGATGGAGTCTTCTACAATGGCCCGCAAGCGGTCGGGCTCTTCGAGTGTCGAGTTCGTGTACGCGACGAGCGTCGGCACGATGGCGACGCCGCGTTCGGCGAGCTGACGCCAGATCGTCATGCGTTCGTCGCGCGAGAGGCCGTCGAGCGTCGGGTCGAACGCGTGCTCGACGCCATCCGGTCCGGCTTCGAGCACCAGCTCGGGCGGGAGTCCGGCGACGTGACCGACGAGCTTCAGCCCGTGCGCATGCGCGGCCTCGTTCAACGCACGATACGTCTCGTGGTCCTGCACGGTGCGGATCTTCAGGAAATCCAGCTCGAGCGTGGCGAGCGAGTCGACGATGCGGCGCGCGTCGGCGGGCGACGCGACGCCGATGCGCGTGCGTTCGAACGGCTCGACCCGGGCTTCCGGCGGGTCGCGGCGCATGCGGTCGATGTTGTTCGCGGCCTCGAGATACGGACCGGCAATGAGGATGCGCGGGCCGAGCCGTTCGCCCGCTCGGACCTCGCGTCGCCACGCGACCAGCTCCTCATGGTCACCGCCCACGTCGCGCACCGTCGTGACGCCATTTACGATGAAGAGCCCGAGCGCCGAGGCGCGCGCCTTCGACAGATGTGCATGCATCTCGATCAGGCCGGGGATGAGATACCTGCCCGCTCCGTCGATCTCGCGCGCGCCGCGGGGCACGTCGACATCCGCAGTGGGACCGACGGCATCGACGCGGTCACCGCGAATGAGCACAGTCGCGTCGGCCATCGGCGGCTCGCCCGTCATAGGAATGACAGTGACGTGACGGATCGCGAGCACATCTTCCGACGGCGCCGCGCAGGCGGCCAGCGCGCTCGCCGCGAGCGCGACCTGCACGGTCGTCCGGAACGGCATGGTTCGCATCGATCGACCTCCGAGCCGCGTCTGATCGTGCGACTACGGCTTGATCCCGGCGGCGGTGTTCGGGCCGGGCGTCTGCCAGTAGAAGCTCGCCTTCCGTTCGCGCGGCCAGATCTCGTCGAGCGTGTCTCCGTCGTACAGCCGGCCGTTCTTCATGACCCTGCGCACCGTGTTGGTGTTGCGCAGGTCATCGAGCGGGTTCGCGTCGAGGATGACCATGTCCGCGAGCTTGCCGGCCTCGAGCGATCCGAGATCGGCGCCGAAGCCGATCGCCTCCGCGCCCATGATGGTGGCCACACGAAGCGCCTCGTGATTCGAGAGACCACCCGACGCCATCGACCACAGCTCCCAGTGGTAGCCGAGGCCTTGCAGCTGGCCGTGGCTGCCGACGCCCGCCTTGCCGCCCGCGGCGATCAGGTCGGCGACGGTCGCGCCGATGTCATCGAACACGTGCTCCTCAGGGTGGAACCAGCCGGCGCCGCGCCGGCGAGCCTTGCCCATCACCTCATCGTGCGGCGTGAAGCGCAGCAACTTGTCATCACCGATGACGTTCTCTGTGGCGTAGTAATGGTTCTCGGCCCAAGGACCGCCGTACGCCACGAGGATGGTCGGCGTGTACACGATGCCGGAGTAGGCGAAGACCCTGATGAGGTCCGGCTGCAACGGGAACGTCGGCCAGCTGTGCTCATGGCCCGAGTAGCCGTCGATCGCTTCGGTCAGGTTCATCTCGATGTCGAGCGACCCTTCCGTGGTCGGCATCAATTCGAGCTCGCGCGCGGCCTCGATGATCCACTGCCTCTGCTCCCGATTGCCGGCGACGTACTGCTTGATCGTCTTCGTGTCGTAGTAGTCGCTGTACCGCTTGAGCACATTGCGCGCGTGATCGAGGTCCTCGATGTTCTCGGAGCTGAACACGCCTGGGCCGGTCGAGTAGATGCGCGGGCCCAGGACCTGACCCGTCTCGACCCCATCGCCGTAGGAGAGCACGTCGGTTGTCCCGGTCTGCGGGTCACGCGTCGTGGTGACGCCGTAGGCGAGGTTCGCGGCGTACGCCCAGATCTGATCGCGATGCACGCCGCGCGCACGGAGGTGGGCATGCGCGTCGACGAACCCGGGGACGACGGTCTTGCCGGTGACGTCGATGATGCGAGCGTCGGCCGGCACCTCGACCTGCCCGCGCGTGCCGACCGCGACGATCCGATGATTGCGCACGACGATGTCGGCATCTTCGATGACCTCATCGCCGCGCATCGTGATGGCGCGCGCGCCGCGCAATACGACCTCGCCCTCCGGGATGTCCCGCCGCGCCGTGATGGTGATGCGCGTCTCGACGGGCTCGTAACCGCCTTCCTCTTCGCGGCTGCGCTCCTGCTCGCGCGTCGTGTCGGCCTCCGCCTCGGCCTCTTCAGCCTCCTCCTCTTCCGCTTCGCCCCGCGCCTCGCGGACCGCGGCCAAGCTGTCCTCGACCACCTTCGCGCGGTCGATGTCGTAGACGACGTGGGCGTTTCCGATCGACCAGTGGACTCGACTCGCATCGGCGCTCCACGCCGGGAACTGGCCGCCGATGTCGGTCAGCTTCTTCGCGGGGAAGGCGGCGTTTTCGGGGTTCGACACGTTGATCGTCGGCGCTTCGCCGCCGACACGCGGTACGGTAACCAGGTAGAGGTCGTTGTTGACCTGGGCGATCGCCCGATCACCGGCCGGCGCGATAAGGATCGACGAAGCCGACGTCGGATTGTCGCCGCGGCCCGGCCCCCGCACGCGCACGTGGTCGCGCGAGTCCGTGCCGTCCCAGCGGAACGAGACGAGGGTGCCGTTCGACGACGTCGCATACAGCCGATCGTCCTCGTTCTGGAAATGCACGCCGCGCCGGTTTTCTGTTGGCCCGATGAACGTGGCGGCTCCGCCCTCGGCGGCGACCCAAACGAACTCGCCCGAGCCGGCACTGGTTTCCGCCGTGTAGTCCGCGGCCGGTGAGCGCACCGCGACGATGCGCTCGCCGTCGAGTGACCACGCGAGCTGCTGATAGAGCGCGGGCGCGGTGGTGAGCACCTGTGTGT
>JBOHRM010000977.1:0-4001 GCA_050732715.1 Longimicrobiales bacterium | reverse complement strand
GGCCGATGATGGGTCTCGCCGCCGCCGGTCGCTCGGCGTCGGGAAGTGCGGCGAGCTGGCGCAATTCGCCGGCGCGCGCGGATTCACCCAGCCGTTCCAGCCGCTCGGCCCAGAGGCTGAACTCGGCCGCGGTTCGCGGCACCGGCGTGATGCGCACGAAGTCGAGGATGTCGCCGTTCAGCACGAGCAGTGTCGAGCCGGCGTCTGCATCGTGGTGTGCGAGCCAGCGGCCGAACGCCTCGTCGGCGAAGAAGTTCTCGATTGCGGCGTACATGCTGGTGAGCCTGTCGCGGCCGGTGGCGAGGTGGAGATCGCTGACGACGATGACAGACGCGGGCTCGCCGCGGCAGGCGTCGGCCAGAAGCTCGCGCTCGGCGTCGAGCGTGAGCCGGGGCGGCGCATCTGAGACGGCGTCGAGAACTCGGACAGCGCTCATCCAGTCACCTCCATGCGTGTGATCGGTCGCGCCAGGCGGCCGGCTCTTGCGCGACGGCGCCCGGGCATCAGCGCAAGCCACGCCCGGCCGGCACCTGCGCCGGGGCGGCCGCGCGCGTCTCCACCAGATAGCCATGGATGAAGAAGAGCGCGAAGATCAGGTTGCTGGGTCCGGCGAGCAGCAGTCCGATGCGGCCGCTGGTGGTGATATCCTGTGCCAACGCCAGGTACGTCCAGTCCGCGAAGATCTCGCCGAGCCGCATCCCCCCCACGATGACCAGCCAGAACGGGTGCCTGGCCCAGACGCGCCACGCGATCAGGTGAAAGAGCGCGAACGCGACCCAGATCGCGCCGGTCCGCGCCAGCAGCGCCTGAGGGTCAACGCGCGGCACGCCGTGGAACTGCCGGAACCACAGGTCCGGGAACAGCAGCGCACCGGCGGCTAGGACCAGGTCCCAGACCGCAAAGATGAGGAGCAGTGCGGACGTGAGCTGGCGGCGGCGCGGCGTCACGAGTCGACCTCGCCCGCGATGCGCGGCGCCGCGTAGTGGGCGAGCGCCATGACCGTTAGCTGCGGGTTGACCGTCAGACTGCTCGGGATGACACTCGCATCGCAGATGTAGACGTTCTCGTATCCGTGTACGCGGAAGTTGGCATCGACCACGCCGAGCGACGGATCGGTGCTGATGGCGTTGCCGCCTTGCGGGTGCCCGGTGCCCAACGCGACGGTCGACGGATCGCGCATGATGTGCGGCAGCTCGTACAAGCCGTTCGGGCTGGTGAACTCATAGTACTCCCAAGCATTGACCATTACGCGCCGCGCGCCGGCCGCGAACAGAATTTGGCCAAGCTCGATGAGGGCATCGCCGAGCTTGCGCATATCGCCCGGGGCGGGGACGTAGTGGATCGCCGGGCCACCGGTCAGTGCGTGGCCGACGCGCGCGTTGCGCTCGGTGCCGACGAGCGCGCCTACGGCCATGAGGCGGCGATAGCGGCGCATGTTCCGGAAATGCTGCTCGAACCAGCCCGGCATGTTGATCGCCTGCGCAACCGGCGGGTTCCACCACGTCTCGAAGACCCAACCGCGCTCGGGCCGTGGTACGCCGAAATGTGAGATTTGGAGGCCGTCGTAAGCGGCCATGTCGTCATCGAACTCGGCGGTGAGTGGGGCGCCCATGTTGAAGCAGAGATGTCGGCCGACGGGCAGCCCGCGGCCGATGCCACTGCGCTGGAGCAGGTAGCTCGATGCGACGGCGCCCGCGCAGACCACGACCTTACCGACCCGCACGGTCAAGGTCCGGCCATCCGCGAGCCGCGCGCGGACCGCGGTCGCACGACGCCGCGACCCGTTGCTCGTGACGATGCCGCGGACCTCGCACTCGGAATAGATCCTGACCCTGTCGCCGAAATCGCGTTGAGACCATGGCAGCACGGTATCGAGCATCGACAGCTTCTTGCCGTATTTGCAGCCGAGGTTGCAGTAGCCGCATCCCAGGCAGCCCTTGATGTTGGCGTCCACCACTCCGACGTTCAGCTCGTGGCCGGGCGAACTGGCGCGCGCCGCGACGCCCGCCAGAAACTTCGGGTACGACGGGTTCAGCTTCAGGTGCGGGTTCGGCGGCGAGCCTTCCTCCTGCGCCAGGATCGGCAGCCAGTCGACAATGTGGTCGGTGCTCGCCGCCAGCCCGGCCGGGTCGACGCCGGCGTGATACTCGGTGTTCCAGCGCGCGAGCACGTGAGGCGGCGTGCGGAACGACACGGCGTTGTTGACCACGGTCGTGCCGCCGACGCAGCTCCCCTGGAGCACCGTGAACCGAAAGTCCTCCGTCTGCTGGAACGCGCCGTCGGCGTAGAGCTTGCCGATCATCTCGACCTCGTCCTCCGTGAACGCACGCGGCTCGACGTAGCGGCCGCGCTCGAGCACAACGACGCCGAGGCCGCGGCGCGCGAGCTCGTAGGCGACGATCGCGCCGCCCGCGCCACTGCCGATCACGCAGACATCGGCCTCGACATCGAGCCCGGTCACGTCATCGGGGCGCATGACCGCCAGCGGGTGCGGTCGCGCCGGCGGGATCGCGCCCGCGCGATCGAGATCGTCGAACCGCCGACGCGTGGTGAACGGTTCGTAGCCGACCTCGGCGAAGCTCCCGGGATCGCTGTAATAGCCGATGTACGTGAGCTGCTGGGCCACGCGGATCACCGCGACGAACGGACGGAGTGGCTTCGGCACCATGCGCAGAAGGACGCGGCGGTGAAAATGCTCCTTGAGATGCTCGAGCCGATCCTCTTCGTCCAGCTCCGACAGGGGCGCCTTGAGGTAGAGGACCGGGTGCAGCTGGAGCAGCCGCAGCGCGAGCCGCTGCGCCCATTTGCGCCGGGCCCGGATCGGCTGTAGGTAGCCGTCGACGTTCGCCGCGATCTTGGCGGGCGGAACTGATTCGAATGGGCCGCGCACGATGACGTCCGAAAGCGCCATCAGCGCACGGTACTCGGTCGTGCCCAGGAACTTCGGCTCGAGCCGGGTGCGATAGGCGCGATGTTTGAGCACGAAGAGCAGCACCGCTACGACGGCGTCGTATGCGACGACGACCCAGAGCACGGCGGCCACCGAGACCGTGCGGCCGCCGACAGATATCGTGCCCGTGGGCTCGGCGAGCAGCACGGTCAGCAGCGTCGCCGCGGTCGCGACGCCGAGCCCCATCAGCGCGATGCTGAGCACCGGCAGACGGTTGGCGGTGTCACCGGCCACGTAGAAGCATACCGCGGCAAGGGCCGCGGCCGCGCCCGCCACGTGCGCCGCCACGAGTCTTTCGCCGAGCAACGGCTCGAGCGCGACGATGAACGGCGCGGCCGCCGCAGCGATCGCGGCAACGGCGAACACCACGCCGACCGGCGGCAGCACGATGTGCAGTCCGGCATCCGGCGCACCCACGGGCCAATGTTGCACGGCGGCCGACGGCTCGGTCTCGCTCAGCGCCTGCCGGGCTCGCCCGGACGCCCAAACGATCACCGCGGCCAATATCGCGTACAGCACAGCGGAGCCTAGCAGCAGGTGATCGGTCAGAAGGGCTCCCGAGAGCGGTGCCGACGACAGGCCTGCGCGCAACAGCCACGCCGCGATGCCGGCCAGCGCCATGAGCGCCAACATCGCTGCTGATATCCCTGCCAGCTCGCGCCGCCGCCGTGGGTCGCCACCGGCGTAAATGCACAGCATCGCGGCGAGCAACGCGGCCGCCACGAGCCATCCCGCCAGCGGCGTCATGTCCAGCAGCAGTCGCAGCGGGCCGATGGCGAACCCTGCAGCGGCAAGCGCGGCCACAGCCAGCAATATGATGCTCGCCACGCGCATCACGCGCTTCAGGGTCTTCTCCGACGCGTTCAGCACCATTCAGTCCCCCACGCCGCGGCGTTGCCGCGGCACCGTCGATCGATGAAACGGGTGTGGCGGGGCAACTCGGAACCCGGAACTCGGAACCGTTTCTAGTGGTCCGATTCCGAAGTAACGTGTCAACACCGAGAGCGGCGATGCGCCCGGGCGGCAAGGCGCGAGGCCGAAGGAATAGCAG
>JBOHRM010000976.1:0-4328 GCA_050732715.1 Longimicrobiales bacterium | reverse complement strand
CTGCTATTCCTTCGGCCTCGCGCCTTGCCGCCCGGGCGCATCGCCGCTCTCGGTGTTGACACGTTACTTCGGAATCGGACCACTAGTGAGGCAGCCGGCGAGGGCGGTGCGGTTCAGGCGTTGAGGTGGGCTCGCCGAGTCGCGCTGCCGGGTGTGTGAACGGTGTCATCGAGGAAAGGTTCGAGGGCTTGGCGCAGCTCCGCGAGTGCGGCGCTCAAATGGTTGGCGACGGTTTGGGGCGCGATACCCATGACCTCGGCGATCTCGCGGTAAGAGAGGCCGTGCGCGCGGGCAAGTATGAACACCTCGCGCCGCCGTTCGGCGAGCGCGGCCACGGCCGCCTCGAAGGCGGCCTCGAGCTCCGTTACCTCGAGCTGCTCGGATGGCGTGGCCACCCGCCGTGCCGCCTGGTCCCGCGCACGGGAGCGGGCGGCGGCGCGCTCGCGTCGCTTGATCTCATCCAGCCCCTGATTCCTGGTGATCCGGTACAGGAGCGCGGAAACGGAGCCGTCGCTTTCCCAGTCGTGTCGCCGCTCCCAGATGCGGACGAACGTCCCCTGAGCCACGTCTTCCGCAGCGTCCCAGCTTCCCAGGAGCCGCGCCGCATAACTCACCAGCGGCGTCCAGTAGCGGTCCACGAGCCCGTCGAGCGCGGAGGAATCCCCGGCGCGAATTCGTAGCAGGAGCGCACGGTCATCGAGAGGGCCTTCCGCGCCCGTCGGGTCGTTCTGCCGGCCATGGTCGATCGGCATCGGTCGACTCTTATCGTGCAGAGGCGTGACTAACTGGTTGCAGAAGCGTAGTGCGGGCGAGAATCCGCGGCAAGGCGGTCCAGACGCGAGCCGCGCAAGCCTCAGATCGTGTGACCGAGCGCAGCCTGGAATGATGCGCGGTAGGTGCGGCTGAGCCGCAGCCGGCTCCCATCGACCAGCGTGATCGAATAATCGCCGTGGAAGTACGGCTCCATCTCCTTCACCCGGCTCAACCGGACGATCGTCGAGCGGTGAATCCGGCCGAACTCGGCGGGGTCCAGCCGCTTCTCGAGGGCGCTCAGGCTGCTGCGCAGCAGATGAACGTGCGGCCCGACGTGCAGCTTGACATAGTCGTCCGCGGCCTCGATCCAGTCGATCTCCGTCACGTCTACAACCCTCGCCTTGCCGCGCGAGCGTACGACGACGCGCGAAAGATATGGATCGCGAATGCCATCATCCGCGCGCCGATACCATTGCGCGAGCGACGCGAGCGTCTCCTCGACGAGCGTGGCCGCACGGTGCTGGCGCAGCCGCTCGCGGACGCGCTCGAGCGTTGCGAGAAAACGGTCTTCATCGACCGGCTTCAGCACGTAGTCGAGCGCGTGATGGTCGAACGCCGCCACGGCGTAATCGTCGAACGCGGTCACGAGCACGACGGCGCGAACCGCGCCGGGGCCGAGCGCCTCGAGCACCTCGATGCCGTTCGCGCCCGGCATCCTCACATCGAGGAACAGCACGTCAGGCTCGTGGGTGACCACGGCATCGATCGTCTCGAGACCGTTGTCGCTCTCGGCGACAACGACGATGTCCGGTTCGCGCGCGAGCATGGCCACGAGCAGGCGCCGCGCCAGCGGCTCATCATCCGCGACGATCGCGCGCAAGGGCTCAGCCGGTCGGGGCATGCGATGGGTCGCTGCGTGGCGCCGTGGACCAGGGGATGCGGATGCGAACGCGCGTGCCGGACGGCTCGCCTCGTCCGATCGTGAATGACTGACCGCCCGGAAAGATGCGCTCGAGCCGCTCACGCGTGTTCGACAGACCGACACGTTCGCCACCGCGGCCCGGCGCGGCCAGCGGCATGCCGACGCCATCGTCGGTTACATCCACGTGCAGCTCGCCGTCTTCACGATGCGCGGCGAGCCGCACCGTTCCTCCCCTCGGCGCGGGCTGGATGCCGTGCAGCACGGCATTCTCGACGAGCGGCTGCAGCAGCAGGATGGGCACGCGCGCGTCGAGCGTCTCGGCCGGGCACGCGATCTCGACGTTCAGCCGGCCACCGAATCGCACCCGCTCGAGGTCCGTGTACCGCTCGACCAGCTCGAGCTCCTGGCGTAGCGTCCAGTCGTCGCCGTCCACGTCGACCAGCGCGGCGCGCAACAGCTCGCCGAGCCGCGCAATCATCTTCTTCGCCGCGCGCGGGTCATCCGCGACCAGCGACGATATCGAGTTCAGCGCGTTGAACAGGAAATGCGGCCGCAGCTGCATCCGCAGCATGGCGAGCCGCGCATTCGCGAGCGCCGCCTCGAGCTGCGTCGCACGGAGCGTACGCGCGGCCGCCGTCATGTAGTGACGAACCGCGAGGAGCAACGCCAGGAAGAACCAGTACGTGAAGAGATGCCAGAGCGTCCACGTTCGGGCCATCGCCACGAGTGTGGCCGCGAAGTCCAGATCGGGTCGCCGCCAGATCGTAAACTGCGTATCCACAAGCAGCACCGCGGCGGTGATCACGAGACTCGCCAGCAGGTGCACCGGCACGGCCACGCGCCACCGGCCTTCCTCGAAACGGAACCGCCGCGCGAGCACGTTCACGACCAGCGGTATGCCGGCCAGCCAGACGAGGTAGCCGGGCAGCACCATACCCAGCAGATCGATGAGCCCGGGCGATGAGCCGGCGGCGCGCATTGAGGTGTAGACCTGAACCGCCGTCGCCGCGATGTTCCCGACCCAGAAGAGTGCGAGCAACGGCCAAAGCACGCGCGGATCTTCTCGCGCCTCAGCCGCCGCTTCCAGTGCAGAGCTCATTCGGAATCATCCTGCTTCGCCCGCGAACATTGATCTGCAGGCATGGAGATCACAACCGCAATATAACCGCGATCCCGTCGCGTTTCATGTCTCCGCACAGTGATCGGTTCCCGGTTGCCGGTTCCCGGTTCGCAGTCGACGGTTCCCACGTGCCGGCAACTGGGCCATCGGATTCTGCGTACCACGTCATTGGCGGCGAGTCTGTCGTGGCAATACACAACGCATCAAGTGCGATTCACCGCGTTTCCAGCTCGTTTCGCCGCAGCGCCGTCGCCGAAGCCCGGCTCGGCGCGTCTGTTAATACGGACGTTCGCTATCGACGGGCTGGAAGCGTGCCCGTCTGTGACCCCGAAACAATGGTGTTCGAATGTGCGAGACACGTAGGGCATCGGCCGGTGTGACTCGCGGCGCTCGAGCCGCGCTCTTTGCCGTGGTCGTGGCGTGCGGTGGGACGGGTATCCTTCATCCTCGCGAAGCGTTGGCTCAACAGGAGGAGCTCGACGCCTCGGTGCACCGCGACACCGCACGTGTGCGTGCGGCGACTGCCGCGTTCCGGTCGCTGGATGCCGCGGTCGAGGCCGGGTATCCGCGCACCGTCACCGGTTGCCTCAGCAACCCGGAGCTGGGGGGGATGGGCCATCATCACGCGAAGAGCGATTTGATGGATGACAACATCGAGCTGGAACGCCCCGAGATTCTCGTCTACACACCCACGGAGGACGGTGAGTACACGCTCCACGGCGTCGAGTACATCGTGCCGTATTCGGCGAGGCCGCCAGAAGCGGAACCGCCGACGGTGATGGGTCAGGAGCTGAAGCGCGCCGACGGGCTCCAGATCTGGTATCTCCACGTCTGGGTATGGACGCCGAACCCCTCGGGCTTGTTCGCGGATTGGAATCCGGACGTCAAGTGTGAGTCCTGAGACGGCGGCTCCGTTTCTCCTCTGACTCGGATGAACTTTGACCAGGCCACGAGCCTGCCCGGGAGGCTCGAGCGCGGTTCGTCCGACCCAATCGACCAACGAAGTGCTGGCTGGGTCACGCTGGTCGATTGGGGACGACAGTCCGCCCGAATCGACCACGGAAGGTGCCGACAGCGAGGCACTGGTCGATTCGGGACGATAATCCGCCCCAATCGATCATCACCACCCGGCGCGCGTGACGCGTGGGCGTTTGGGGCTGAAGGTTAGGCCGGAATCCGCCAGACCACGTCTCGCTGCCTGGCAGCTAACTACTTCTGTCCAGAAGTACGGCATCGTATTTCGATCCCCTCTCCCCCGTCGGGGGGAGAGGGTTTTAGGGTGGGGGGGTTAGCCGCCGCCGTGCCCCTCACCCGGCGCTTCGCGCCGAGGTAATTCTGCCGGCCTCTTCAAACGTTGGCATATTTGCGAACAGAAGCACTTAAGCCAAGTATAGTGGGCGGCCGCGGGGCCGGGCCGCTGAAAATGGTCCCCGCTGCCGGGAAGCGAACGCCTAGTTTCGCCGAATCGACGACTCCCCGGATCCGACTTCTAATCGGAGCGGAGAGCGATGGCCGGGTCGACGCGCGTCGCGC
>JBOHRM010000975.1:0-4764 GCA_050732715.1 Longimicrobiales bacterium | reverse complement strand
CGCGAGAAACGCGTGTCCCTGTAGATGCGCATCATCGAGCCGCCTTGTTTGCTCGGGTCCGCGACGACGTGTCGCGAGACCTCGCGCAGCCGCGGCGCCATCACCTCGACAAACGCGAGAACCGGCTCCTGCACGTCACGCTCGTAGAGCGATTTCCGCGCGGTGAACCACGTCCGGTCATTGTTGTCCGCTAGCTCGCGGAGGAAGGTGAAAACGGTCGGGGGTAGCGAGGTTCCGGGCATCTTCGGTCTCCGCGTTGGTGGTTCGAGTTTTTTGAGGTTTGGGTGCGGGGTGTAGGTGTACGTGTACGTGTAGGCGTACGGGCACGGGCAAGGGCACGTTTACGTTTACGTGTACGTTTACGTGTAGGTTTAGGGGCCACCTATCTCCCCTAAACGTAAACCTACACGTACATCTACACCTAAACCTGCCCATGCCCGTGCCCGTACACGTACACCCACACGTACCACCCTCAAACTGCCTACGAACGAGAACCGGCCGCATCGACAGCGGCGCCCGCGGCCGACACGCCCTTGACGCTACCGACCTCAACGCTTAAGGTAATGTTGCATTCGCCAACAGTTGTCGATTACATATGAAATCGAGATCAGAGGGGACAACGAAGCGGACGGCCCGCGCGCGTCGGGGGGTGGACGCTGCAGCGCGGAGCCGGACGGACGCGCTCGCGTTTCACCGCGCGCTGACGGATTTGGTGCGTGTCTACCAGTTCCGCGACCGCGAGCGCATCTGCTGCTACGACGTGTCGGTGACGCAGTGTTATGCGCTCGAGGCGCTCGTGCTGCGGGGCCCGCTGACGCTGAATGCGTTGGCATCGGAGCTGTACCTGGACAAGAGCACGGCGAGCCGCGTGGTGGATGGGCTCGAGGCGAAGGGTTATGTGACGCGTCGCCCGCATCCGGAGAGCCGACGTTCGCTGCTCTTGGCCGCCACGCCTTCGGGCCGGCGGCTGCACGCGCGGATCGAGGCGGAACTGGTGGCGCAGGAGGAGCGGCTGTTGGCGGAGTTCGCGCCGGATGTCCGGCGCGCGATGACGCGTGTGCTCGAGAACCTGGGGCGCGCGGCGGCCGCGCGCATTGAGGTGAGTGGCGGAGCGTGCTGCTGGACCGAGCCGGTGCAGTTGAAGACGTGATATTCCAACTTCGAGGTGAAAGGAGATTCGCGATGCGTGAGACAATGAAGGAGGTCGTGCGGGAGAGGTACAGCAGGGCGGCGCTGGACGTGCTGGATGACCGCCGCGCGAGCTGCTGCGGCGGGGCGGTCGGAATCGGCGCGAGCTGCTGCGGGGAGGCGGTCGAAATCGGCGCGGGCGGCGGTGACGCGATCACGCGCGACCTGTACGACGCGGTCACGGCGTCCGAGCTACCCGCGGCGGCGGTGCTAGCGTCGCTCGGGTGTGGCAACCCCACGGCGCTCGCGGAGCTGCACGAAGGCGAGACGGTGCTGGACCTGGGGAGCGGCGGCGGCATCGATGTGCTCCTCTCGGCCAGGCGAGTCGGCCCGACCGGCAAGGCGTACGGCGTGGACATGACGGACGAGATGCTGGAGCTGGCGCGGAAGAACCAGCGCGAGGCGGGCGTCGGGAACGTCGAGTTCCTGAAGGGCGAGATCGAGGCGATCCCGTTGCCGGACGAGTCCGTCGACGTGGTGATCTCGAACTGTGTGATCAACCTATCGGTGGACAAGGCGAAGGTGATCCGGGAGTCGTTCCGCGTGCTGCGGCCGGGCGGCCGGTTCGCGGTTTCGGACATCGTGACGCGCGGCGAGATGCCGGATGATGTCCGGCGCAGTGCCGAGCTCTGGGCCGGCTGCGTGGCGGGTGCGCTCGATGAGACCGAGTTCGCGCACCTGCTCCGCGAAGCTGGTTTCGAAGACGTCGAGATCGAGCCGACCCGCGTCTACAGCGCCGAGGACGCACGCGAGCTGATCGGCGGGGACGCGAGCGTCGCGTTCGATGGCCGGCTGATGGCCGCGTTCGTGCGCGGGCGCAAGCCTGCGGTCGCATAGACACCTGCGGTGGTCGAGCCCGAGCACCCGCGAGCCGGTGAGGCCGGGATGATCCGAGAATCCGTCAGGGATCGAGCGGATCACCCGGCTTCACCAGTTCATACAGACGGATGTGCTCCACATCGAGCTCGTCTCTCCACACGCCGAGAATGAAGTCGGACCCGATGTGCGTTGGCGAGAAGCGATCTGGAAGCTCGACCGTCCCGAGCCATGTGCCGTCCGCCGCGAACACCGTTCGCGCGTTACGCGCTTCTCCAGGCATGTAATACTCGGCAACCCAGAGATTCTGATCATCATCCAGCATGAGAATCGGACCGTAAGACGGGCCGTAGTCGGGCCATCCGAACGCCGGCACCGTTCCGGATCGGGGAAGCTCTTCGAGCACCCGTCGCAGCGCCGGCCGGGCGGCCGGAACGTCATGGCCCGTCACGGCCGTTTCGATCAGTTCGGTGACTTCACCCGCACCGAAGCGCCGGGTTTCATGCCTTCGCCGGATCCGCGTGACGAGCTTACCGTCCAGCCCATCCACGTTGATCTGGAAGCTGTCGGTCATCGCCCAGTAGAGCCGATCCTGACCGGCGATGTAGTATGCCGTCTTCCCGAAGAACGGCCGCCGGAACGCGATCGGCCTGGGTATCGTTTTTTGGAAATGGTAGGTCTCGAGCTCCGCGAACGTAGCCAGCTCCGTCGCGGCCCCGGTCCGCGGGTCGAGTCTCCAGAGTTGCCGCCGCCGCCGCTCGAGCCTCTGACCCGACGGAACACCACCGACGGGCGTGACGAGAAGCGATCCATCGCCGAACACGTCCTCGAGTATCGCCGCCGACCCGTTCGGCAGGTTGGGCACGCGAAAGCTTCGAACGTAACGGCCGTCCGGTGTCAAAACGGAGACGCGGGTGAGATAATCGAGCACTAGGATCGAGTCGTTCGAACCGCGGCGCACGCGGTTGAACTGACCGAATTCGCCCGGCCCCTCGCCTCGTTTACCATTGCGCTGCAATAACCGGCCGTCAGGCGAAAAAGTGAGTATCTCGGGAACGCTAGCATGCGCGAGCACGATGCGTCCGTCGGGGAGCCGGTAAGCACCCGAGACTTGATAGAGCGGGTACTCCGGCCCGAATTGAAGCCCTGGTTCGTTCTCGATTCTCCACCCGGCATCCGGCTTCCATGTCGGCTGGGTATTCTCGACGATCCTGAGACCCGCGCTGTCGCGAACGAGATTGGCCCCGGGGTCTCTATCAACACGCGCGCAGCCCCAGAGAAGAACGCAGCCGAGCAGGCCGTATGTTCTTGCCGAGATCATTGCTTTAGCGCCGAGTGAGTTACCGCGTGTCCGGCCTGCGATGGTACAAATGTGGCTCGGGTCGCGCCAGCGCGCGATGCGCGATGGGTGTTCCGCCCCCGGTGTCGGCCGGCTGACAGCTAACAAGGGCGCAACCCCGCGAAACGCGCGGCGCCTGAAGGCCAAGGCTCCGTACCCTGCCTCAGGGCAGGGTTCTGTCGAACAGAAAAACAGATTCAATCACGGAGCCCACCGAGAACAGAAGAGGGCCGCAAAGGTTTGAGGCGCTGAGCGATTAGACAACCACCTCTGCGGTCCTCTCGCGTTTCTCGGCGTCCTCCGCGATTGAAGTCCGTTTGTCAGACCCGTCCCGCTCGTCACTCGAGCGATGTGAACGTGCCGAGCATCATGTTGTAGTGGCCGGGCACGAGACAGACGAACGTGTACTCGCCGGGCGGCGGCGCGGTGAACGTGACCTCGACGGTCTGGCCCGGTGAGGCAAGCGCGGTGTGCGCGATCATCTTGTCCTCGAGCTCGAGCGGAATGAACCCGCTCTCCTGGGACTGGTACGACGCCGCCGCGAGCGCGTCGACGTCGTTGTCCGTGCGGGCGATCACGAAGTTGTGCGGGAGCGTCCCCTCGTTGACGTAAACGACCCGCACGGTCGTGCCCGCCTTCGCCGAGAAACTCCCCGGCTCGAACGCGAGATTGCTGCCGAACGTCTCGATCGTGATTGTGGTCGTGTCCGACGTCGCCGCCCTCTCCCCCGCACGGGGGAGAGGGTCAGGGTGAGGGGGCTGTGCGCCGGCCGGCCCGGCGGGCTCGCCGAGCTGCAGCGCCGCGGTCTCGACCTCCTCCCGGTGGGAGGGGGAGTCCGCGTCACTCGCCGCGGCATTCGCGGCGTTCGCGGCCACCATGCCGACCACCGCCGCGATCGCCGCGAGCCGTGGCCGGCTTCTCGTGCTTCTGCTCAACACCTCGACCAACCCCTGCTTTCAATTCCCACAATGCCCTCGCCCCCGCGTCAGCGCCGCCGCAACCTGTAACCCGGAACTCGAAACTCGAAACTCGAAACCCGAAACCCGAACCCGCAACCCGCAACCCGCAACCCGAAAACCGTCGCGCGTCAGCGCGAGAACAGATCCGGCATCCCCCAGTGTTGGGCGACGCGTGCGAATCCGGCGGCAAGCTCGGGCGAGGCCGCTTGTGCGGCCGCGGCGAGCGCGGACCGCTGCTCGGCCGTGAGCTGGGGCGGCTGACCCTCCGGCCAGCTGCCCGCCATGCCCCGACGCCGGCCGCGCCGCTCGCCTTCGTCGTCGCCGCCGGCGCCCGCGATCGCGGTAAATACGCCGCTGGCCACCGCGGAGTTCGCGTTGGGTATGGCGACGAGCATCGAGACGATCGCATCGGCGTTCTGCGCGCCCGCGTAATGGCGTGCGATCATCTGCACGGCCGTTTGC
>JBOHRM010000974.1:0-1937 GCA_050732715.1 Longimicrobiales bacterium | reverse complement strand
GCGACTGGGTGCGCGCACGCAGGCCGCTGTGCTGGCTCTCCTCGCCGCGTGGGGCGTGCCGGTGAACCCCGAGCGACGCGTGTGCGCCGACCTCGCGCAGGTCCTCGTCTACGCCGCCACGATCGAGCACAGTCGCACCGAGCTCGACTACGGCATCGACGGCATCGTCGTGAAAGTCCAGCCTCTGGCGCTCTGGCCCGAGTTGGGCGTGGTCGGCGAGCGCGAGCCGCGTTATGCGATCGCGTACAAGTTCCCGCCCGACATCGAGAGCACGCGGCTGCGGTCGATCGAGCTCAACGTCGGCCGGACCGGAGCGCTCAATCCGTACGCCGTGCTCGAGCCCGTCGAGATCGGCGGTGTCACGGTGAAGCTCGCGACACTGCACAATTTCGACGACATCGCGCGCAAGGACCTGCGCGCCGGTGATACCGTCAATGTCACGCGCGCGGGCGAGGTGATCCCTCAGGTCATCGGCCCGGTCATCGAGAAGCGGACGGACAGCGAGGAGCCGTATCGACCGCCTGACCACTGCCCCGTGTGCGGCACGCCCGTCGAGCGGCTGTCGGGCGAAGTCATGATCTACTGTCCGAACACGTCGTGTCCGTCGCGCATCTACTGGGGTGTCGTGCACTTCGTATCGCGCGGTGCCATGGACATACGCGGCCTCGGCGAGCGGACCGCGCGGCAGCTACTCGAGAAGGAGGTCGTGAGAGACTTCGCGGACCTCTACGGCCTGGGGGAAAAGGAGCTGCTCGAGCTCGAGGGTTTCGGCGACATCTCGGCGCGCAACCTGCTCGCGGCGATCGATGAGTCCCGCGGGCAGCCGCTGTCACGGCTGCTCTTCGCGCTCGGCATCCGCCACGTCGGCGCGCACGCCGCGCAGGTCCTCGCCCGCCGTTTCCAAACGATGGACAGCCTGATGGCGGCCGATGAAAAAGAGATCGCCGCGGTCCACGGCATCGGTGACACCACCGCCGCGGCGCTCGCCGCGTTCCTCGAGGACGAGAACAACCGCGCGCTGATCGAACGGCTGCGCGAGGCCGGGCTCACATTGGAGGAACCCGTCGAACGCGCCGAGCACGCGTCGCTCGAAGGAAAGACGTTCGTCATCACTGGGACGCACGCATCGAGCCGAACCGAGCTGACCCAGCTCATCGAGCGCCACGGCGG
This sequence comes from Longimicrobiales bacterium, assembly GCA_050732715.1. Taxonomy (GTDB): domain Bacteria; phylum Gemmatimonadota; class Gemmatimonadetes; order Longimicrobiales; family RSA9; genus JBOHRM01. The sequence continues at coordinate 767 of JBOHRM010000974.1, read as the reverse complement.
CCGGGTGACCGGCAGCGTCTCGAAGGCCACGAGCTACGTCGTCGCCGGTGAGAGCCCCGGCTCGAAACTCGATCGCGCCCGCGAGCTCGGCATCACCGTGATCGACGAAGACGAGCTCAGGAGGCTCACCGAGAGCGAAATCGCCAATCTAAGCGGCCCGTCCCCGCCAGCCACCGCTCAGGAATAATCGCAGCAGCCCGCGCACGGCGGCGTGCAGGATCACGTAGGCGACGAATGCGATGATGAGCGGCACGTCGATCGCGCGTTCCCCGATCGTCGGCTCGCTCACGATTCCGGCGAACGGTCGATAGAACGGCTCCGTCAGTCTGTAGACGAGCTCGACGAATCCGGCGCCGGGCCTCGCGCCGAGCAAGCCCAGCACGAACCGCAAGCCGAGCAATCCGTAGAGCAGGTAGAAGAGATAGTTGACAAGCTGGATCAAACGCCCGATCACCATATCGAAGATCCTACGGCCGCGGCCAAACGGCGCTGGCTCCGGCGCGACGGGTTCCTCATAGTGCGCCCCGGGCCGCACCAGCGGCGGTGGAGCCGGCTGCGGCGCTGGATCCGGCGATGCCGAGGCCCCCGACGCCGGTTCACTCGTGCGCACCCAGCGCTGCCGCTCCTCGCGCGTTGTCCGGTCGCTGCTCTCCATCGCATCCTCCTTCGCCACCCTAAAGGCGGCAATGCGCGTGCCACCTCGCCACCCGTCTCAGCCCGAATCCTGCGTCGCGCGCCGTCCATGGGAGTCCGCCACAGGTATGGGG
>JBOHRM010000973.1:0-2445 GCA_050732715.1 Longimicrobiales bacterium | reverse complement strand
CTTCCCCATCCGCGTGGCGCGCCTGGTTGCGCTGCATTCACTCGGGTTCGAGCGCGACCTCGAAATCGGCCTGGCATCGATAGCGGGGCGTGATGCGGCGTTCTGCATTCATGTCGCGGAAGGAACGAACGGCCGGGCAGCTAGAGAGGTCGTCGGCCTCGACCGCCTGGGCATGCTCGACTCGCGCTTGATCGCCGTGCACGCGATCGGCGTGGATGCGGAGGGCATTGCGCGCCTCGAGAAGGCAGGCGCGGCCGTGGTTTGGTGCCCTACCTCGAACGGGTTTCTGTTCGGGACGACGGCGCCTCGCGCACTGTTGGACGGCAAAGTCGATGTCCTGCTCGGCACGGACGCGCTGCTGACCGGTGAGGGCACGCTACTCGATGAGCTACACGCCGCGCGTCGGCTCGGCTACCTCGATGATCGGCGCCTTGGCGCCGCCATCGGCGAAACGGCCGCCAGACGGCTCGGGTTGCCCGTGCCTTCCCTTGCGCCCGAATCTGCCGCGGATGTGATCGTGCTCCGCGCGCCGTTACTCACGGCGAGCGCCGCGGACGTCGCGCTGGTCATCGTCGCAGGACGCCCGGTCCTGGCGGACGCGTCGATCGCGCCCGCGCTCGGCCGGTTTGGAACACCGATCATGGTCGGCGGCGTGCGAAAAGTCGTGCGCGCGGATCTCGCCCTCGCTGCCGCCCGAGTGAGGGCCGCTTGCCCGGACCTCGCAATATTCGAAGAAGTCGTACTTTGAACGCACACGGTATTCCGGACCACGACGTGCCACCATTCCCGTTTCCTCCTCCCGACGCACGAGAGGGAAAGTGCGGACAAGGCACGTTGGAACCGCGTCGCATCGTACTGATTGCATTCGATTCGCTGCCACTCGATCTGCTCGGGCAGATGTCGGCCGATCGGACCCTCATCATCTCCGAAACGCCTCAGCCCGGATTCGACTGGCGGCCGCTCGCGTCCGCGCTCGATCCCGCCGATCTCGATCAGGCGGTTCGCCTGCTGAAAGAGCTGAACACACTCGTCGACGAGTCGGGCACGCCCTACCGTTCCGCCGTTCGCTATCACGGCTACGAGCCGTGGTGGTTTCATCAGCAGGCGGCGTTCGATGAATACCTGGCGCATTTCGTTCGATACCTGCCGCTGCTCGCGGCGTGCCGCGAGGCGGCGCGCGTGATCATTGTCGATTGCCCATACCCGCTGCGCCGGATCTTTCCGTTGATCCATCGCCGAGTCGAGATGCGCTGGCGGAGCGTGAAGCCGAGCCGGCTGCGCCGAATTCGACGGGCAGCGAGCGGGGCGTTCTATCGCATCGTGACCGCCATCGCCATCGCGCATGCGACGGTACGCCGTCCCCCTGCGCTCGTGTACACGGTTGATGGGATCGACGGCCGTGGCCGCAATCGATGGATCGACGGGCTCTATCAGGCTTTGCGCAGGCGCAACACGTCATTCCTCGAGATCGCTTGGAGCGACACCGGTGCGCGCGCCCTGCGGCGGTGGCGGGTCAGGCCCAGGCTCGTTGCGTACGCGCAGGCCGTGGCGTCTCGAGACGAGGCTGATCCGAGACCGGACTGGCCGCGTGACGCGACGCACGACGGCGAGCTGGTTCAGGCATTCCTCCACAGCCTCGCCCGCAACGTGCTGGTTCCCGCCGCGCAGCGCTCGGTCCGTTCCATACGTCGATATGAATCTCTGCTGCGACTGACCCGAGCCGCGGGTGTGTATTTAATGGATGACTATGTTCATGCGTTCGAGCTGGTGGTCGCATGCCGGCGTCGCGGCGTTCCAACGGTCGCGTTGCAGCATGGCCAGTTCAACCGTTACACCGCCGGTCTGATGGGTTACGGCTTCGATGGTGAGAGGCATCATTCGTATGACCGGTACTGCGTCTGGAACGACTATTTCGCGCAGCTACTGGTGCGGCACAGCCGTCTCGTTCCGGCCGATTCCGTGGTCGTCGCCGGGAGCCCGCGCGCACGCGCTGAAACGCGGGAGGTGACGCGTCCCCGCGTGATAGAGTGCGACCGTGGTCGCGCGAACGCGGACGCAGGCACGGCGCGCGAGCATGGGAGCTGGAAGCTCGGTCGGCCCCCGCCGCCTGCGCACGTGGTGGGTCCCCGCGTGTTGTTCCTTGCTGAGCACTATGACGCGTCTTCGCAGCAGGAGGTCGATGCGTATGAACGTGCACTTGCCGTCACAGACATCGAACTGTGGTTGAAGACCCACCAATCGACTGCGAAACAGCCGGCTCGAGCGCCGGCCTATCCTGGCCGCGAGCCGCGGGCGGTCGATGCGCCACTCGACGAATTGCTCGCACGAGTCGACGTTGTCGTCGCCTCCTACAGCAGTGCCATCTTCGAGGCGATCCTGCACATGAAACCCGGTGTCCTCTTCTCGACGAGTCGATACCGCGACCCACACGGCCTGGCCGAGGCG
>JBOHRM010000972.1:0-1916 GCA_050732715.1 Longimicrobiales bacterium | reverse complement strand
GAACCGAGGGCGGCCCAGCCGACCTCGGTCGGCGAAGGGGCAGTGTGCAGAGGGGTGGGGAGCCCACTCGGAACTCGGAACCCGGAACGCGATACGGCATCGTCACGCTCGGCAGCCCCACGGCCGCCGTGCTCGAGGCGGTCGACTGGCTGGCGGCGCGCGGCGTCGCGCTCGACTTCATGCGCATCCGCGCCTTCCCGTTCCCGGCGCGCGTCGAGGCGTTCCTGCGCGAACACGAGCTCAACTTCATCGTCGAGCAGAACCGCGACGGTCAGCTGCGCAGCCTGATCCTGCTCGAGACGAACATCCCCAAGGAACGGCTGCACTCGATCCGCTACTACGGCGGGCTACCCATCAGCCGTAAGCACGTGGCCGACGGAGTGGTCACGGCGTTGGCGGTTCCGAGTTCCGAGTTCCGAGTTCCGGGTTCACACGGAGTTCCGGGTTCCGAGTTCCGGGTTCCGGGTTCGGGCTCTTCGACGGAGGCAGACGCTACCCCTGCAGGAACTGAGCGCGGAACCCGCCAGCATGGGAACGAAGAACGAATGGCGTGACCATGAGTAGACTCGGAACCCGGAACCCGGAACCCGGAACCCAAACCCCATGACGACTTCGATCGCGAAGCCGGCGGTCCGACACCCCGGCCTTCCTGTCAACGACCTCGGCCTGACTCGGCGCGACTATGAAGGCTCGATGTCGACGCTCTGCGCCGGCTGCGGCCACGACTCGATCACGGCCGCGATCATCCGCGCATTCTGGGAGCTGAACATCGCGCCGCACCGCGTCGCCAAGCTCAGCGGCATAGGCTGCTCGTCGAAGACGCCGACGTACTTCCTGCGCGAGGCGCACGGGTTCAACGCCGTGCACGGGCGCATGCCGTCGATCGCCACCGGCGCGTACGCGGCGAACCGCGACCTGATCTACATCGGCGTCTCGGGCGATGGTGATTCGTTGTCGATCGGGCTCGGCCAGTTCTGCCACGCGATCCGCCGCAACGTCGACATCGTGTACGTGCTCGAGAACAACGGCGTGTACGGCCTGACCAAGGGTCAGTTCTCGGCGTCCGCCGACGTCGGCTCGAAACCGAAACGCGGCGAGCCGAACCGCACCGCGCCGATCGACCCCGTGCTCACGGCGCTCACGCTCGGTTGCTCGTTCGTCGCGCGCGGGTTCTCGGGGGACAAGGAGCAGCTTGTGCCGATCCTGAAGGCGGGCTTCGCGCACAACGGCTTCGCGTTCATCGATGTCATCTCGCCGTGCGTCACGTTCAATGACCACGAGGGCTCGACCAAGAGCTATGCCTGGACGCGCGAGCACGCGCACGAAGTCGTGCACGCGGACTTCATCCCGCTGCGCGGCGAGATCACGGTCGACTACGAGGCCGGCGATGCGATCCCGGTCACGATGCACGACGGCAGCGTGATCCACCTGCGCAAGACCGCCGAAGACTACGATCCGACTGACCGCGATGCGGTCTACGCGTACGTACGCGATCGCCAAGAGGCGGGCGAGGTCGCGACGGGGCTACTGTACGTGTCGGAAGACTCGCCCGACATGCTCGAGATCGACGACGTCGTCCAGACCCCGCTCGTCGAGCTGCCGTACGCCGACCTCGTGCCCGGCAAGGCCGCGCTCGAGAAGATCATGGATCGGCTGCGATAATTTTCGGACGCAGAGCCGCAGAGCGCGCGGAGCCCTTCCACCCTTCAGCCTCCGCGGCTCTGCGATCTCCGCACCTCTGCGTCCTTACAAAGGAGACCGCGGGTCCGCCTGGCACAGGGCGATCCAGTCAGCTCGAGTAGTAGGACGCGTTCTCTGTGATATAGCCTTCCGTGAGGTCACAGCCGTACGCGGTGGCCGCCGAGTCGCCGGCGGCGACGTCGATCTCGATGTCGACGGGGTCACCGGCCAGAAGC
>JBOHRM010000971.1:0-1459 GCA_050732715.1 Longimicrobiales bacterium | reverse complement strand
ATCGCACCGAACGCGAAAGACCGGCGCCGGCCGCGCAGCACGGTCGCACTTAGCCAGAACAAAACGACGGCGATCCACACGAGGAACGACGTCGCATAGAACCGTTGCTCGGTGAGGCCGTACGCCTCCTGATACAGACGCATCCGCTGAAACGCGGAGCCCATCACCGCGAAGAGCAGCAGGATGAGGACCGACGTGAGCACGCGGAAGATCGGCTCTTCATGAGCTCGCTCGCGGCGAACCACCCAATCAGCGCCGAGCAGCACCGGCACCATCAACGCCGAAGCCGCGACGAGCTCGAAGAAACCGCGCCGCGCATACTCTGCGTACGTCAAGCCGGGTGTGACCTCGATCATCGACGCACCACCGAACAGATACCGGAACTGGACCGCGACGAACACGCCGAACAGCAGCGCCAGCATCCCCAGCGCGATCCCGCCTTCCGTGATGCCGAGCGAGGGCCGCCGCTGCGAAGGCAGCTCGGGAAGGCGCGTGCCGGTGACGAAGCCGCGCAAATACCCGGTGGCGACCCAGCCGAAGAACGCCACCAGCAGCACGTGGCTCGCCAATCGGTCAATGTCGATTCGCGCCGTGCTCGCGATCCGTCCAAAAACCGGATCCGCCGCGATGAACAAACCGCCGAACACAACCAGCAACGGCACCGAGATCGCCAACCCGCGAGCCACCGCGCCGAGTCGCCGCCTCCCGCCACTCTGCGCCCGCCCCGTGCGCAGCCCCGTCCAGTCCACATCATTCAGCGCGAGCGCCGCACCCAGACCCGAATGCATCGATGCCCCGACCGCCGCATGGATGTAGCCGGAGACACCACCCCGGCGAACCCACGCAACACCCGCCCCGAGCGCAGGGAGCGCGAACGCAGCCGCCGTCGAGGCGAATGCGAGAAGCTTCAAGGGCGGAGAATCGCGCCACGCGATGCCGGCCGCGAACAGCACGCCAAGGCCCAACAGCAGCGCGGCCTCGCGGCTGATGGCCCCCTCCCGGCCCCGGTTCAGCACGAACACCGCCGCCGCCAACGCCGCGGCCCAGAGAAACAGGTTCAGCCCGGGCACGCCAGGCGCGCGAAGCAGCGCATCGCCTACGATCCCGAGGAGCAAACCGACGTTGAGCACAGCAGCAGGTCGAACGGAGTGGTTCATGGTGCAATCATCCGGCTGGGTCACGTTGGACGCATGGAGCGGGTTTCGCGATTCGCGGCCACCAAAAAGAACTTTGTGTCTCGAAGTTGAACCGGACATTGACCGTTCGCCTCACCCTGCCGTTACGGCGCCCGGACGCGTTGAATCAACGCTTCCATGTGATTGAGGTATCGCTCGAGGGCGCGCCTGCCATTCGGCGTGAGTCGATATTCCGTGTGGGGAACGCGCCCGCGGAACGATTTCGTGCACGTCACGTATCCCGCGTCCTCGAGTCGGCGGGCGTGGACGCTGAGGTTGCCGTC
>JBOHRM010000970.1:0-5241 GCA_050732715.1 Longimicrobiales bacterium | reverse complement strand
CGCTCACCGCGATCGCCGCATCGCCTCGCATGAAGGACCGCGTCCGCGTCCTCACCGGCATCGACTTCGACAACGTGGGACCCGGCTGGGCCGAGAAAGCCGTCGCCCAGCTCGAGGCAGACATCGCGGCCGGTGCCGTCGGTATCGGCGAGATCTCGAAAGGCCTCGGCCTGAGGTACCGCAAGGCAGACGGTTCGCGGTTGCGCATCGACGACGCCGACCTCGACCCGATCTGGGAAGCCGCCGCCCGGCTCGGCGTGCCGGTCTTCATCCACACCGCCGACCCGCCCGAGTTCTTCGAGCCTGTCGATTACACGAACGAAAGGTGGCTCGAGCTGTCGCTCTTCCCGAATCGTCGGTTCCCGCCCGACGAGTTCCCGAGCTTCGACCAGCTCGCGACCGAGCGCGACAACCTGTTCCGCAGGCACCCGAACACGACGTTCGTCACCGCCCACATGGGTTGGCACGCGAACGACCTCGAGCGCCTCGGCAAGCTGCTCGACGAGCTGCCGAACGTCTACACCGAGGTCGGCGCCGTGCTCTATGACATCGGCCGCCAGCCGCGCACCGCACGCGAGTTCTTCATTCGCTACCAGGACCGCGTCCTCTTCGGCAAGGACTCGTTCCAGCCCGAGGAGTACCCGTATTATTGGCGAGTCTTCGAAACAAGCGACGACTACTTCGACTATTACCGTCCATACCACGCGTTCTGGAAGCTCTACGGCATCGAACTGCCGGATGACGTGCTAAGAAAGCTGTACTATCAGAACGCGCTACGTATAACGCCCGGTCTGCCACAAACTGGATGGCCTGATTAGAAACCCGATGGCTCACGGCACGGCGCATGGTAGGAATGCTCTCGCGAAGACGCGAAGTGCGCAAAGGGAACGCGAAGATCGTTACCGAGCGATCTTGGCGTACCCTTGGCGACCTTGGCGCCTTTAGCGAGAGCATTCCTTACCGACCCAAACATTCATGCATTAGACGGAGAGGCTCGATGAATCGGAGCTACGGCATGAGTACTTCTATCCGGATGCTGACGACCGCGGCGGCACTGATCGCCCTCGCCGGCGCGACCGCCGCAACCGCGAGCGCACAGGACGGCCGGTCAGGTGTCGGCCCGATATTCGTCGATGGCCAGGCGCAGATCGTGCCCGCGTTCGCGGACTCGACCGAGTGGATCCGACAAAAGCTCTGGGTCGAGACGGAGTTCGACTCGGACGGTGACGGCGAGAACGATCGGATGCACGTCGCCGTCGTGCGGCCGCGGCAAACGGAGACCGAAGCGCTCGAGGTACCCGTCATCTACGAGTCGAGCCCGTACTATTCGGGCACGTCCGGCGCCCGCGAATCGCTGTGGGACGTGAGGCAGGAGCTCGGCGCACCGCCGCCGCCGCGCGTGAACCAGGCACCGATTGAACCGCGCATCCGGCCGGGCATCTCGGACTCGCACGTGAACACGTGGGTGCCGCGCGGCTTCGCGGTCGTACACTCGGAATCGCCCGGCACGGGATTGTCCCAGGGCTGCCCGACCGTGGGCGCGCCGAACGAGTCGCTCGCGCCGAAGGCCGTGATCGACTGGCTCAACGGCCGCGCCCGCGGCTTCACGACCATCGATGGAGATGAAGAGGTCGTCGCGACGTGGTCGACGGGCAAGGTCGGCATGACCGGCACGTCCTACAACGGCACATTGCCGCTCGCCGCCGCCACCACCGGCGTCGACGGCCTCGAGGCGATCATCCCGATCGCGCCGAACACGTCGTATTACCACTACTACCGCTCGAACGGCCTCGTCCGGCACCCCGGCGGTTGGCTGGGCGAGGACATCGATTTCCTGTTCGACTTCATCAACAGCGGCGACCCGGAGCGGCGTGCGTACTGCATCGAGACCGTCCGCGACGGCGAGATGGCCGCCGGCCGCGACCGCCTCACCGGCGACTACAATGATTTCTGGAAGGGGCGCGACTACATCCACGCCCTCGACAACGTCAAGGCCGCGACGTTGATGGCGCATGCGTTCAACGACTGGAACGTGATGCCCGAGCACAGTGTGCGTGTCTACGAGGCGCTCGAGGCGCGCGGCGTGCCGGTGCAAGCGTATTACCACCAGGGCGGGCACGGCGGCGCACCGCCGCTCGAGCTCATGAACCGTTGGTTCACACGCTACCTCTACGGCGTCGAGAACGGCGTCGAGACCGACCCGCGGGCGTGGATCGTCCGTGAGAGCGATGAAGGGGACGACCCGACACCGTACGCGGACTACCCCAATCCCGATGCGTCGCCGGTCACGTTGCACCCGTCAACGGGCGGTATCGGTATCGGCCGGCTCGGCCTGACGGCCGAAGGGGAGCAGGGCACGGAGACGCTCGTCGACAACGTCTCGTTCGACGGTGCCACGCTCGCGCGCGCGGAGTGGACGAACCACCGGCTGCTCTATGCGACGCCGGAGCTGACGGACTCCGTGCACATCTCCGGCACATCGCGCCTCAATATCCGGCTCGCCTCGAGCAAGCCGGCCGCGAACCTCTCGGTCTGGCTCGTCGCTCTGCCGTACGAGGAGCCGGAGGCGAGGCCGCGTGACCGTCGCTCGCGCGAGCCGGCGCCCTTGACCAGCTTGATCACGCGGGGCTGGGCGGACCCGCAAAACCACCGCTCGCTCACCGAGAGCGAACCGCTCGTGCCCGGCCAGTTCTACGAGCTGACGTTCGACCTCCAGCCCGATGACCAGGTCATTCCTCCTGGCAAGCGCATCGCCCTGATGATCCTGTCGAGCGACCGCGATTTCACACTCTGGCCGTCGCCCGGCACCGAGCTGACCGTGGACCTAGAAGCGACATCGATCGAGCTGCCCGTGGTCGGCGGCGAGGAGGCGTTGCAGCGCGCAATCACCGCGCAGGCCGCGAGCACACCGTAGAGTGCGATCGACGCGAGCACGAGGGCTCAAGGAAGAGGGAGGGACCCAGATGGCGACCACGCAAAGCTCCTCTCCGACTCGTCGAGATTCCACATCCAACCAGCGCGGCCGCACGGCGCCTCCCTCCAGCTGGTTGGGTAGCACTTCTTCCCGGCTTCTTCTGGAGAGCGCGCTCATCGTTCTCAGCGTTCTCATCGGATTCGCCCTGAGCGAGTGGGGTTCGCGTCGGGCAGACCATGCGCGCGCTGCGGAAGCGGTGGAGAATTTCCGCCTGGAGATACAGGACAATCTGACCGCGCTCGACAACCTCTATCCCAAGCACGTCTGGCTTGCCGAACGACTCGCGGACGCAATTGATTCGGGCACACTTGAAGGTGAGACTGGCTTCGACGTCTTCGCGGCCCTTCACGCCGAAGGCCAGGTGGAACCCACCAATTTGCGCGAGGCGGCCTGGCAAACGGCTGTCAGCACGGGCGTACTTCGGCTCCTCGATTACGACGTAGCAGCGCTACTCTCGGAGACGTATCTGATTCAGGAGACGATCATGACTACTACGATCCAGCTCATGAGCGACCGACTCTCGGATGAGTCGAACTTTGATCCCCAGGCGAGAGACGTCATGATCCGGGTGTGGCACAGGCTCGTCAGCGACCTGGCCGGGCAAGAGAAGGCCCTGGTCGAGAGGTATCAGCTTACCTTGCAGGAACTACCCGCGCCAGCACGGCGTTGAGTTCGCGCTGGCAAGCGATTCTCTGCCTGCACTGCACGCGAGCCACCAATGAACGCGAACAGCATTGGGACTCGAACGTGCACGAGCGATTGCCGCTGACCGGGCTGTTCGGCCTGATCGGGCTCATGTTGGCCGCGATCGGCGTCTACGGTGTCCTCTCAATGCACGTCGCACAACGGTCCCGCGAGTTCGGCATCCGCATGGCGCTGGGCGCACGCAGGAGCGACGTTCGCCGTCTCGTCCTCGTGCGCGGGGCCGTGCTCGCCGCGGCCGGTGCGGGGATCGGACTCCTCACCGCTTCCGGCGCCACCCGCGTTCTCCGCTCGTTTCTCTTTGGCGTCAGCCCGTTAGACCCACTCACGTTCGCGGCCGGCGCCGGCGTGCTCATCGCCGTCGCCCTGATCGCCAGCTACCTCCCGGCACGCCAAGCAACACAAGCGGACCCGCTCGCGCCGCTTCGTCAGGAATGACCGACGCCGAGCGTGCTCGCGTTCGCATATAGGACCCCGGCTCGGACACGCTCGAACGGAAACAGCGTCGTGGCGATTCGCGCCACTGACATCGGCCGGTTGGTCGGACTCCCACAGCCCAGCGACGGAACGACGCCGGCAACCCGCTTCAAGCCGGCGACTCCCCCGACGCACTGATTCCGATGCTGTCCTGGGCGAGCGCCAGCTCGGGGTGTGAAGTGCGTGATCGGCAGAGCCGCCGGTTTGGAAGTCGGCCCATCCAGCTATTGACGGGTTTTGCGGAGGCGCTCCGGTCGAGGTCCGAGATCGCTTCCGGAGCCGGTCAGGAGGCGCGCCAGTGCGCTCGGTAAGAAACGTCGTGCAGATAGTGCGACATTCTTCATCTCTCGTCCTCCGTAGCGTGCCCACAACGCATTCCAGGCCCTCCGAAACTGCCTTGTATATTTAAGCAAGTCTTTGCGGAGTCTTCAGTTATGGAAGGTTCGATGATGGCCGCGCACGCCGTTCGAGAAGTCGCCACCCATGCGCCGTACCGTAGCGCGCCGCCTGATGTTGACCACATCGCTCCGGACCCGGACGCGATCGAGGAGTTGGGCGATGAGATCGCGACACTGGCCGCGCACCTTCACGCGGCGACACAACGCCTGCTCGTGTTGATCGCGGAGTTCGACCGGCTAAGCGGCTGGGAGAGCTGCGGGCACCGGAGCTGCGCGCACTGGCTCGCGTTCCGCACCGGCATTGATCTGGGTGCCGCGCGTGAGAAAGTGCGAGCCGCGCGCGCGCTCGAGACGCTCCCTCTGACCCGCGCCGCGATGGCGCGGGGCGAGCTGTCGTTCTCACAGGTGCGGGCGCTTTCTCGGGTGGCGACGGCGGCGACCGAAGCCGAGCTGCTCGAGCTGGCGCGCGGCACGACGACGGCGCAGCTGGAGCGGATCGTCCGCGGGTGGAAGAAGGGGAGCCGGAAGGATGAAGCGGAGCGGGACCGCGAGCAGCAAGAGTCGCGCATGTTTTCCGTGTTTCCCGATGACGACGGCATGTACGTCGTGAAGGGCCGGCTCACGCCCGAGGTCGGCGCGCTGCTCATGCGAGCGATCGAGGCGGCGGGCGATGCGCTCTACCGCGAGCGG
>JBOHRM010000969.1:0-1770 GCA_050732715.1 Longimicrobiales bacterium | reverse complement strand
GTGGTCCGGCGCTCCTCGCCGGCGGCGCCGGCGTCATGGGACTGGGGCGCGGCGGGCTCGGACCCGGTGGCCGCGACGATCGTGCGCTCGATCCACTCACGCACCGACGGCCACGGCGCCACGGCGGCCGCAGCACCCGCCGCCAGAACCAGACTCGCCGCGATCGCGATCCGGCGTCCGGGCACGCCGTGGCGTCGCGCAACGCGCGTGCGCACGTCGGCACCGGGCAGCAACACCACGTCGCCGGCCTCGAGACACGCTTGGATGCGCTCCCACGCCCCTGCCGGGGCGCTCGGTCCATCGGCGGTGCGCAGCGCTGCACGCGCACCGCGCATCCACGTCACCGTCTCGCGGCAGCCCGGACAGCTCGAGACGTGCGCCGCCGTGCGCGATCGGCCGGCCGCGGCAACCTCGCCAGTCGGGAAGGACACGAGTCGCGTGAAACGCGGATGAAGCATTACCGCATCTCCTTTCGCAGCGCGGCCCACGCACGGGAAAGCCGCATCGCCGATGTGGCCGCGGCAATGCCGATCAGGTCGCCGATCTCGGCGTGCGAGTAGCCCTCGACCTCCTTGAGGATGAAGACGACGCGCTGCGCGTCCGGCAGCCGGCCGATCGCGCGCTCGAGCGCGACGCGATCGAGCGGGTGTACGCCGGCCGGTGCGATATCGATCTGCCCCTCGAGCGGCGTGACCGGCCGTCGCCGTACGCGGCGCAAATGCATGAGTGCCGTGCGCACGGCAACCCGCTTCAGCCAGCTCACGAAGCGCCCTCGTTCGTCGTAGTGCGCGAGTGCGCGCGACAGTCCGACGAAAACATCCTGTAGCACGTCCTCCGCTTCGTCGCGGGAGCCGAGGATGCGGTAGGCGACGCCGTACACCATGTCGCCGTGGCGGCGGTAGAGCTCGCCCACGGCGTCGATCGCGCTCGCCCTTGCGGCGGCGAGCAGCGCGCCGTCCTCGCGCGTGTCGGTCATCACGGAAGCGTGCGGTCTCATGCCATGGCATCCCTGACCTAAGAATGCCGCGGCGAGGCCGGATATAACACGCGGAGGGAGCTGCCGCTTGGGCTCGCGCTCCGTCCGCAGAGGCGCAGGTTGGCGACGGCGTTCGGTGGAAAATCTGGCCTTCCGCGGCTGCGTGGCGTATCTTCTCGCGCTGTCGGGTGCGCTCTCGTAGCTGCCATAAGCGACGCATCTCGCTTGCGCGCCCGCGAACCGCGGCTCGTTCTCCCGGACGTTTCCGCACGAGAAACGCCAGGGATATCCGTGACACGTCGATGGTTCGTCATCGCCGTGACGAGGCGCGGGGACGTTCCATCATGCTGTGCTCTTGCACTCATTCAAAGGGGATGAGCGCGCCTATCACCTCCGCTGTGAGGATACGAATGAATGCGATACGAGTTGCGCTGCCAGCGCTGTGCGTTGGCCTGGCCGCGCCGGCAGCCGTGAACGCGCAGAGCGTGGTGCCGTTGTCGATCGAAGGCAATGTCGGCGTTGGCGTGCCCACCGGCGATTTCGGTGACGCGGCCGACCCCAGCTACGGCCTCGGTGCGACGGTCACCTACGACCTGGCGCCGATGATCGGCATTCGAGCCGGCTACAGCTACCAGAGGTTCGGCGTCAGCGAAGAGCCCGAGGTTGGCGGCGGCGACGCCGACTATTCAGATTCGGGGTTCGCGTTCGGGCTGGAGCTGAGTCCGGTGTTGGGGCCAGGTCTCAACCTTCTCTTGCACGCCGATGCGATATTGCATCAGATGGAGATATCGGGG
>JBOHRM010000968.1:0-7101 GCA_050732715.1 Longimicrobiales bacterium | reverse complement strand
GATCAGCGAAGCGTGGCAGCAGGAATCCAATGGCGACTACCAGGTGTTCCTCTCCGTCCACTCGGAATCTTCATGGATTCTGCACTGGAAATGAAACGCGGGCAGCGCGCGCGGCGGCCGCGGCGATCGTGATGAAACGCCCCCTCGAAACAGCCGCCCTCATCTCCACCCGCTGGGGCGGCGGTGTTCAGGTGCGGACCACCTCGGGCGTAGGCCGCCACGCCCCGCGCGCGACCGCGGGCACGATGTCGCGCACCGCGTCCGGATCGTAGTCCAGCGTGCGGCCCTCCTCCGCACTGCGGTACGCGGTCATCAGCAGTCGAAGCACGTCGAGCCCGTCGTCGAACGTGAGCGCCGGCTGCTCCTTGCCGAGGAAGACGCGCGTGAAATGGCGGTCCTCCGCGACGTAGCCGTACGCCGCGGCCTCGTCGGGCACGATCGGCATCAAACCCATCTCGGCGTTCTGCTTCTCGACCAAATCTTGCCCTGCCTCACCTACGACGCGACGGCTGAAAAACAACTTGAGGCCGCTATCGAGACTGTTCCACTGAAGCGAATACTCGGGGCCGAGCAGCTCGGCGGAGAGGCGTAGACCGGGCCCGACGAAGCTCCAAGACGTGGTCGCTTCACCCAGCACGGTGTGACCATCATCGGTCTCGAACTCGATGATGACGCTGGCGAAGTCCTCCGAAGGCGCCGTCGCGTAATCAATGGCGGGGCTCAGCGCACGGAGCTGCGCGCTGTACTCGGGCCGCGTCCATTTCAGCGACGCGATGTGACCGGTCACGCGCACCGGGCGGACGGAGGCGAGCCGCGCGGCCGGGCTCGTGAGCAGGAACCGCACGACCAGCGCCGAATGACACATCATGTCGTTGAGCACGCCGCCGCCCTGAAGCGGACCCTGCCAGAACCACGGCTCGTGCGGGCCGCTGTGCTCCTCGGCGGCCCGCGCGAGGTACGGCCGGCCGACCGTTCCGGCGCCACGCTGCCAGAGCAGCTCGCGGCCGCGCTCGAGGTCAGGCGAAAAGATCTGGTTCTCGAGATAGCCGGTGCGCAGGCCCACCTGATCGACCAGCTCGATCACGCGCTCGGCCTCGGCGACGTTGCGTGCGAGCGGCTTCTCGCACGCGAGACCGGCCAACTCGCCTTTGCCGCTCTCGATCGCGGCGACGACCTCCTCGACGTTCTCGACACGCGCGTGGTTCGGACCCGCGAGCCAGATCGCGTCGATCGCGGGGTCTCTGACCATGTCGGTGATCGAGTCGTACGCTCTCGCCTCTCCGACATCGAGCGAGCGCGCAAGCGCGGCGGCTGACTGCGCGTGCACGGTCGTCGGGCTCCAGAAACCGAGGATGTCCGCATCGCGCACGGCGCGCCAGCCGCGAACATGGAACTGCGCGTTGAATCCGCTGCCGATGAATCCGACGCCGAGCCTCTGGCCCATCGTCACCCTCACGCCTCGTAGCTCACGCCGAGCCGCCGCAACGCTTCTTCGGGACAGCCGCGCCATTCGGGCACGGCGACGTTGCCCATGTAGCCGATGTCCTCGACGCCAATGCGGCTCGGCCAGAACGCCGACGCGGTGTGGTCACGCACGATGTTGAAGAAGCCCACGCCATCGGCCATCTCGGCGGGCGCCCGTGAGGGCCACGCGATGTCATCCAGGATCGCGGTCTGCTGCGCGACATCGCACTCGGCGAACGGCCGGCCGTGACGCCTCCGCGTTTCACGATCCAGCCATGCGAGCCCCATCCGCATCGGCTCCTGCGTCGCCGGCCGGTCGATCATCACGAAATCGATGAACTCGGGCACGCCCGCATCGGTCGCGCTGCCGGATCGCTCGTCGCGCGGGATGATGAGGTCCACGAGCGCACGCAGGTCGCCCCACTCTTCCGGCGTGAAGAATTCGGGCGCGTACTCCTGGCCGGTAGCGGCCCGTGCCGCCAATGCCTGGCTCGCCGCGCGCGCCGCGCGCCACACGACGTCGCCTTCCAGGACCAGCGCCGCCGGCACGGCGGCCATCATGCCGAGCGCCTGTCGGCGTGAGATCCCATCCGTTCCCGGTTCCCAGTTCATCGTTATCAGTTCCCAGTTCTGCGGTTCCCAGTTCCGATCAAAGCTCCCCCGCCCTCCGCTGCCGCGTGATGTAGTCCGCCGCGCGCATCGAGAGCGCGAGGATCGTCCACGTCGGATTCTTGTCCGCCTGCGAGACGAACGGCGCGCCGTCGGTGACGAACAGGTTCTTCACATCGTGCGCCTGGCACCAACCGTTGAGCACGGAGTCGCTCGGGTCGTCACCCATCCGCGCGCCACCGAGCTCGTGGATGATTTCCCCGCCGGGCTGGATGCCGTACCCCTCTTCCGCCGTCCGCACCGGCGTCCATACCTCGCCACCCATCTCATCGATCAGCGCGCGGAAGGTCTCCTGCATATGCTTGACTTGCAGGAACTCGTGGTCCGTGAACTCCCAGTGGAACCGCGCCGCGGGGATGCCCCACTGATCCGTCACCTCGGGGTCGATCTCGCAGTACGACCCCTCGTTCGGCATCATCTCGCCGCGGCCCGAGAAGCCCACCGTCGCGCCGTAATAGCGACGGTAATCCTGCTTCAGGCTCGCACCGTAGCCGCCGCCCGACGGGAACCGTTGGATGCCGCCGCCGAACCCGTACGACGGCATGCCCATCCCGCCCCACGGCTCGACGTGATAGCCGCGCGGGAAGTCGAGCGTCGCATTGTCCAACCACCACGGCATGTAGAGGTGCATCCCGCCGACCCCGTCGTGGTTGTGGCGGACCTGGTCCTCGAGCACGGGGAGGTAACCGTACACGCTCGCGCCGGTCGTGTCCGTCAGCCACTTGCCGACCTGGCCGCTCGAGTTCGCCAGGCCTTGCGGGAACTGCGACGACTTCGAGTTCAGCAGGATGCGCGCGGACTCGCATGCGCTCGCCGCGAGAATCACGATCCGCGCCGACACGTGCTCGTCCGCGCCCGTGCGCTTGTCGATGTATGCGACGCCGTTCGCCAAACCCGCCGCGTCGAGCGTCACCTCGCGCGCCATGCACTCGGTCATCAACGTCAGCCGGCCCGTCTCGAGCGCCGGCCGGATCAGCACGCCGCTGCTCGAGAAGTTCGAATTCGTGGCGCACCCGCGGTTGCACTGGCCGCAATAGTGGCACGCCGGGCGGCCGTTCAGCGGCCGCGTGATGATCGACAACCGGGATGGGATGCACGTGACGTTCAGCGCGTCACACGCGCGCTTGATCAGCAGCTCGTGGCAGCGCGGCCGCGGCGGGGGGTGGAAAATGCCGTTCGGCTCGTTGTGCAGGTTCTCGATGCTGCCGAAGATGCCGATCAGTCGATCGACCTCGTCGTACCACGGCTTCACATCATCGTAACCGATCGGCCAATTCGGGCTCAGGCCGTCGAGGTCACCACGCCGGAAATCATCGGGCCCGAAACGCAGAGAGATACGGCCCCAGTGGTTCGTCCGCCCGCCGAGCATCCGCGCACGAAACCACCGAAACCGCGTGCCCTCCGCCTCCGTGTACGGCTCGCCCTCGATCTCCCAGCCACCATCGCACGCGTCAAACTCGCCGAACGGACGCGCCGGCGTCGACGCACCGCGCCGCGGCGACTCGTACGGCCACGTGAACATCGCGCCGTCTCGGTCCGGATACCACTCGGGGCCCGCCTCGAGCAACGCCACGTCCGCACCCGCGTTCGCCAGCATGTACGCGGCCATGCCGCCGCCGGCGCCCGAACCGACAATGCAAACATCGTGGACTCTGCGTTGATTCTGGATCATCGGCGTCGTCGTCGGTCTGCTGGTCGGACTACACCCACCGGGCGGTCGCCCCCGTGAGGCGCCCCGGTCGCGCGCGGGGCTCACTCGCTATGTTATCTTACATCCCCAACCGTCGCAACACGATATCGAAAGATCGAGCCGAGAGATGAACAGCACCGCCGCAAGATTGCTGAGCACTATAGCGTTCGCCGCGGCCGCCGCCGCCGCGTGCGACCGCGAGCCCGAGACCGAAGACGTGCCGAGCGCGCCCGTCGTCGAATTCGACACGGCCAGTGTTCGCATCGAGACCGCGGCCGACACGTTCCACCTACACGTCGAGCTCGCCGAGTCCGCCGCGCAACGCACACACGGCATGATGGAACACGACCCGCTCGCCCCCGACGCAGGGATGCTGTTCCTGTTCACCTCGCCACAGCCACCGAGCAACGGGTTCTACATGTTCCGAACCCGCAGCCCACTCGATATTGCTTTCATCGATGAGAACGGCCGCATCGCCGCGATCCGCACCATGGAGCCGTGCGACAGCCCGAACCCCCAGACGTGCCCTAGCTACGCAGCAGGCGTTTCCTTCTCCAGCGCACTCGAGGTCAACGCCGGCTACTTCAGCCAGCACGGTATCAACATCGGCGATCGCATCATCCACGTCGGCGCCGGTGAGACCGGCGAAACACCCGCGACAGGCGAGACCGGCGAGACCGGCGAGACCGGCGAGACCGGCGAGACCGGCGAGACAGCGTACGCGCTTCCGCTACGATAACAACTCGACGCGAGCGCCCCACTTGCTGCCGGTCAGGCGCCCGGCGGCCACGGCGTCGGGGGTTCTTTGGAGCACGGCCATGGCGGGATGGGTCAAATCGGGGTCGCGCGGCGCCGCATCAAAGTTGGCCGATTCACCCATGGCCTCGCCGGATCGCCGTACCTAGCGTTCGTTCGGACGAGCAGTTGGACGCTGGACGTGCGAGGAAACGTTGCCGGGGATTCGTCGTATTCGTCGTGGCAGGGAGGACCCGGAGGTGCTGGCGCTCGCCGACTACGGGCGCTTGCGTGCGGACGGGGGGCACCGGTTCGAGCTGGTGCGCGGGCGTGTCGTGCGCGAGCCGAAGCCCTCGCCGCTGCACGCGCGGCTCGCGGCGCGCCTCACGTATTTTCTGGAGGGCTACGCCCAAGCGACGGGCGGAGTGGTCGTGCTCGCGAGCGGCGGGTTCGTGCTCGATTTGGACCCACCGACTGTGCGCGGACCCGACATCGCCGTGGTTGCGGCGGCGCGGGTGCCGGTGTCCGGCTACGGCGACGAGTTCTGGCACATCGGCCCCGACCTCGCGATCGAGATTCTCGCGCGCGCCGAGCGTGCCGGGTCGATCCGGGCGCGAATCCCCGAGTATTTCGGCGCCGGGACGCGCGTGGTGTGGGTGGTCGATCCGCGCGGTCGCGCGGTGATCATCCACGAACCTGCGCGTCCGACTCGGTGGACGTCGAGCGCCGATCTCCTCTTGTGTGAAGAGGTGCTCCCCGGCTTTCGTCTCCCCCTCGCCGCGCTGTTCGCGCTCTGAACGGCGCGATCAGCCTCGATCGCGCCGGCTGCCGTCCGGCGTCGGCTCGGCGTCGACGGCGGCGGGTGCGGCCGGTGCGGCCACGCGCTGGATTCGGCGCATGAACGCGTCCAGGTCGAGGCCGACGGCGCCTGCGATCTGCTCGAGCGCGGCGACGGACGCGTTCACGCGTTGCGTCGCCGCGTTCGCGACGCCGCGCCCGCCGCCACTATCGACCACGGTGAGCCGATCGATCTGCACGTCCTTCATCGCGCTGACGGTCACGCCGAGCAGCTCGGGCAATTTCTCGGCGAGGAAGACCTGGAGCCCGGAGTCTCCGGCCTTTTGGATTTCCGTGTAGAGCATCTCGAGCACGGCAGCCTGAGCGCGGCCGCGTTCGAGGATAGGTGCTGCGGCCGCCTTTGCGTCGGCTTCGGCGGCGAGGCGAGCGGCCTCGGCGGGTTGCACGACGTCGGCCTGGAGTCGTGTGCGCTCCATCTCGACGCGGCGGCCTTCGAGCAAGGTCTTCGCCTCGGTTTCAGCTTGTAGCGCGGCGACGCGGGCGACCTTCTCCGTGGTCTCGGCCTCGCGGTCGAGCTCGGCCTGCCGCACGCGCAGTTTGTTGTTCGCCTCGGCGATGCTCACGTTCGCCTGCGCGTCTGCAACCTCCGCCAGCTTTCTCGCCTCGGCCTGTCGCTGCTTGGTCTCGGCGTCGTTCTCGGCTTGTGCGACTTCGGCCAGCCGCTTCGCCTCGGCCTGCTTGCGACGTGTTTCGGAGACGGCCTCTGCCTTCGCGATCTCGGCGTCGCGCAGCGCCTCGGCCGTCGCCTTCTCGCCGATCGCCTGGAGGTAGCCGACCTTGTCGCTGACGTGCTGGATCTTGAGCACGTCGAGTTGGAGCCCGAGCTTCTTCAGGTCGTGATCCGCCTCCTCCGAGAGGTGGCGCGCGAAGCCGAGCCGGTCCTCGTTCACTTCTTCGGGCGTCAGCTTCGCGAGCACGCCGCGCAGGTTGCCGGTCAGCGTCTCGCGCGCCAGCCCCTCGATCTCGGAGATGTTTTTGCCGAGCAGTCGTTCGACAGCATTGTTGAACACCGCTTCCGGCGCCGACGCGATCTTGACGTTCGCGACGGCCTGTACGCCGAGCGGGATGTTGCCTTTCGAGTATGCGTCCTGCACGGAGATCTCGAGCGGGATCGTGCCGAGGGAGAGCCACTGCACACGTTCGATGATCGGGATGCGGAGCGTTCGCCCGCCCGTGACCGTGCGGTAGCCCACCGTGGTGCCGTCCTCGAGCGCGCGTCGCCGCCCGGTGATCGAGGCCGCCATGTTCGGTGGCACGATGATGATGAGCCGATTGATCGCGATGATCGCGATCACGATGACGGCGAGGATGACGGCGCCGGCGATGATGCCGACCTGCGAGAACTGATCGAACATGGTCAATGCTCCGAGCTCGGGAGAGTCTGCGGGGAGTCCGGCGATCCCAGCGCGCCGGCGTAAGGTGTAACGAGGGCGACGCCGTTCTCGAGCTCGACGATCATCACGGACCGCCACTGCTCGGGCGAATCGACAGCGCGTTCGAAGGGCCGGGCGAGCAGCTCGTGTTCGCGGCCGCCGCGGCCGACCAGGATCTTGCCCGTGCCCTCCGCCGAAAGCGGCAGCACCACGGAACCGACCCGGCCGCTCCAGCCGGCGTCGTCGTCGAAGGTGCCGCTCTCCGTCCGGCGCAGCCAGCCGAAGGCGGTGGCGCTGATCCCGCCGCCGAGC
>JBOHRM010000967.1:0-2652 GCA_050732715.1 Longimicrobiales bacterium | reverse complement strand
TCCACCAGCTGCTCGAGCTTGGAGCGCGTGAATGTGAGGTTCAGGTGTTTCGGGCCCTCTTGCGTGGCCGTGATGAAGGGCAGGTTAATATCGGTCGAGGCCGTAGTGGATAGCTCCATCTTGGCTTTCTCGGCCGCTTCCTTCAGGCGCTGCAGCGCCATGGCATCCTTCGAGAGATCGATGCCCTGGTCACGCTTGAACTCCTCGACCAGCCAGTCGATGATCTTCTGATCGAAATCGTCACCGCCGAGGTGCGTGTCACCGTTCGTCGACTTCACCTCGAACACGCCATCCCCCAGGTCGAGGATCGTGATGTCGTACGTGCCGCCGCCCAGGTCGAAGACCGCGATCTTCTCGTCCTTTTTCTTGTCCAACCCATACGCCAGCGCCGCCGCGGTCGGCTCGTTGATGATGCGCAGAACCTCGAGCCCGGCGATCCGGCCCGCATCCTTCGTCGCCTGACGCTGCGCATCATTGAAGTACGCCGGTACCGTAATTACCGCCTGTTTGACCTCATATCCGAGATAGTCCTCCGCCGTCTGCTTCATCTTCTGGAGGATCATCGCCGAGATCTCCGGCGGCGTGAACGTCTTGTCCGCATTCGGAACATGGACCTCGACCCGGCCCTGCGCGTCCGACCGCACTTCGTACGGCACACGCCCACGCTCGGCCTCGACCTCCGAGCCCTGACGCCCCATGAACCGCTTGATCGAAAAAATCGTGTTCTTCGGATTCGTGATTGCCTGACGCCGCGCAACCTGGCCGACCAGCCGCTCACCGTCCTTCGTGAACGCGACGACCGACGGCGTCGTCCGCCCGCCCTCCGCGTTCGGGATCACGACCGGGTCGCCACCCTCCATCACCGCGACGACCGAGTTCGTCGTCCCGAGGTCGATGCCAATGACCTTCGCCATGTCCTCTCCTGTAATGCGAAATGACTAGAACGCTCGCCCGGGGTGCAACCGACATGCCACGTTTCAGCTGTGATTTGGTGCCATATCGGCGGAGTGGGCGGCCAATCGCTGCCGGTTAGGCAGCAAGTCAGACCTCTCAAACCCACCCCTACACCTACGTGTACGTGTAGGGGCAGGGGCAGGGGCAGGTTTACGTTTACGTGTAGGTGTACGTGTACGTGTAGGGGTTGGGGGGGTGGGGTCTGATTGACACAATGGCGGGGGGCGGGCTATCCTGCCGGGTCCCGATCCGGAAGAACCCGTGATCCCTCTGCGCGACGAGAATCCCACGCTGATGACCCCGTGGATCACGTTCGCGCTAATCGCGGCGAACGTCATTGTCTGGGTCTATGTTCAGGGCGCTGGCCTGTCCGAGACGGCACTGGTCGAATCGATTTGCAGGTACGGCACGATCCCGGCCGATCTGACGGGGCGCGCGACGGGCTACGAGGGGATTCAGCTGGGGCCGGGTGCGCCGCCGTGCCCGCTCGGCGGTAGCAGGCGCGAGGCGTTGCTCACGAGCCTCACCGGGATGTTCCTCCACGGCAGCTGGATGCACCTGCTCGCCAACATGTGGTTCCTTTGGCTGTTCGGGAACAACATCGAGGATTCGATGGGACACCTGCGGTACGCGCTGTTCTATATCCTGGCGGGCGTCGCCGCGATTGCCGCGCACATCGTCTCGTCGCCCGGTTCACCGGTGCCCACGGTGGGCGCGTCGGGCTCGATCAGCGGCGTCATGGGCGCGTATCTGCTGCTCTATCCGCGGGTTCGCATTCAGACGCTCATCTTCCTCGTGATCTTCATTCGGATTGTAGCGGTGCCGGCTTGGCTGGTCCTGATGTACTGGTTCGCGCTCCAGGTGTTGTCGGGCTATTCGACGCAGCTCGAGGAGGCGACGGGCGGCGTCGCCTTCTGGGCGCACGTGGGCGGATTCGTCGCCGGCGTGGTGCTGGTCAAGTTGTTCGAGAACCGCACGCTGGTCGACGCACGCCGCCGCCACATCCGGCTGCAACCCGGGCAGATCCGACATCACGGCTGGTGGTGAGTCGGTTCCGGGTTCCGGAGCTGAGGGTGGTTCGACGGTTCAATCTGCCGGGGATTGGCTGAGACGCATGATGTTGCAGGCGACGACGGACACGCCGTTATACCTGAGGGCCATGTCGCTGCTCGGGATGATCGTGCTGCTGCTGATCGGGTGGCTGCTGAGCACGGATCGGCGCTCGGTGCCGTGGCGGGTTCTGCTCTGGGGCGTCGGGCTGCAGTTCCTCTTCGGGGTGTTGATCCTCCGGACCGGAGCGGGTCGGGCGGTATTCGCGGGCATCAATACGGTGGTGATCGCGCTGCTGGGGTTCACGGTCGAGGGTGCGAGCTTCCTGTTCGGCAATCTGGTGTGGAACAACGTGCCCGTGGGCGCGGGCGCCGCGGGCAATGAGCCGGTCGAAGCGACGGCGAGCATGGTCGCGCAGACGGGTGCGTTCTTCGCGTTCAACGTGTTGCCGACGATCATCTTCTTCTCGTCGCTGATGGCGGTGCTCTACCACTTCGGCGTGATGCAACGGATCGTGCAGGGAGTGGCGTGGGTGATGATCCGGACGATGCGGACGTCGGGTGCGGAGACGCTGTCGGCCGCGGGCAACATCTTCGTCGGCCAGACCGAGGCGCCGCTGCTGATCCGGCCGTTCGTCGAGCGGATGAC
>JBOHRM010000966.1:0-2852 GCA_050732715.1 Longimicrobiales bacterium | reverse complement strand
GCTTTACGTGTAGGTGTACGTGTACGTTTACGTGTAGGAGCGGATCCCGGTGGGAGTTCCGGTCGGGCCGATCCCCTACACCTACACCTACACTTACACATAAACGTAAACTTGCCCCTGCCCGTACACGTACCACGTACACCTACACGTACACCTACACCTACACCCAATACACTTCCACCTTAAACCCAACACACTTGCACCCTACACCAACTTATTCCTAGCCCTGCCTGCCCCTACACCTGAACCTCCACCCAACTCCCGTAAGCTCGAACCTCTAAGCCCTAGCCTCGACCCCATCGTCAGCCCTAATCTAATCCGCATGCGAATCCTGATCACGGGTGCCGCCGGGTTCCTCGGCTCGCACCTATGCGACCGCTTCCTCGCCGAACGCCACGTAGTCATCGGCATGGACAACTTCATCACCGGCTCACCGGACAACGTCGCGCACCTGTTCGGTCACGCGGCGTTCTCGTTCATCGAGCACAACGTCACCGACTTCACGTTCGTGAAGGGCCCGCTCGACGGTGTGCTCCATTTCGCGAGCCCCGCGAGCCCCGTCGACTATCTCGAGCTGCCGATCCAGACGCTCAAGGTCGGCAGCCTCGGCACGCACAAGACACTCGGGCTCGCGAAAGAGAAGAACGCGCGGTACCTGCTCGCATCGACGTCCGAGGTCTACGGCGACCCCCAGGTCCATCCGCAGCCCGAGAGCTACTGGGGCCACGTCAACCCCGTCGGCCCCCGCGGCGTCTACGATGAGGCGAAGCGCTTCGCCGAGGCGATGGTCATGGCCTACCATCGCTACCACAGCCTGGACACGCGCATCGTGCGCATCTTCAACACCTACGGCACGCGAATGCGGCCGGAGGATGGCCGCGTCGTCTCGAACTTCATCGTTCAGGCGCTCCGCGGTGAGCCGCTCACCGTCTACGGCGATGGCTCCCAGACGCGATCGTTCTGCTACGTGAGCGACGAGGTCGAGGGCATCTACCGCCTGTTCATGTCCGAGCACACTGGCCCAGTGAACATCGGCAACCCGAACGAGCTGACCGTGCGCAATGTGGCCGAGACCGTGCTCCGCCTCACCGGCAGCGCATCTCCGATCGAATACCGGCCGCTGCCCGAAGACGACCCGAAGGTGCGACGTCCCGACATCACGCTCGCGCGCGGCGTGCTCGGCTGGGAGCCGGCCGTCACGCTCGAGGAGGGCCTGGCGAAGACGATCCCGTACTTCCGCGCGCACGTCGAGCACGGCTCCCGCTCCCGCTCTCACCCCGTTGGTCGCTCGTAGGTTCAGCCGGCCGCCGGCAGCCGGCTCGGCTCGATCTCGCGGAGCCTCGCGCCGGCCCGGTCACGGGCCGAGAGGATCGGCGCGACGTCCGGCCAAGCGATCCCGAGGTCGGGGTCGCTCCACAGGATCGTGCTCTCAACCTCGGGGCGATAGTATTCGCCGCATTTGTAGGAGACCAGCGCGTGCTCGGAGGTGACCTGGAAGCCGTGGGCGAAGTCAGGCGGCACGAAGAGCTGGCGGTGGTTGGCGCTGGAGAGCGTGCAACCGTGCCATCTGCCGAAGGTGGGTGACCCGACGCGGATATCCACCGCGACATCGAAGACTTCGCCGTCGAGCACGGACACCAGCTTCGCCTGGCCGTGCGGGTGCTGGAAGTGCAGCCCGCGTAGGGCGCCGCGCCGAGAGAACGAAAGGTTGTCTTGTACGAACCGGGTCGACACGCCAGCGCCGGCGTAGCGCTCGTCGCTCCAGACTTCGACCAGCCAGCCGCGGTGGTCGGCGTGGACGGCGGGCTCGATGAGGAGCAGACCCGGCAGCGGGCCCTCGATGACGTTCATCACAGGTCGGGCGCGCGCAGCTCGTTCAGCACCTCGAGCAGGTATTGGCCGTACCCGTTGTGGCGCATGCCGTCCGCGAGCCGGGCCAGCGCATCGCCATCGATCAGACTCATGCGATACGCCACCTCCTCGGGGCACGCGATCTTCAGCCCTTGCCGCTTCTCGATCGTCTCGATGAAGCTCGACGCCTCGTGCAGCGACTCGTGGGTGCCCGTGTCGAGCCAGGCGAAACCGCGGCCGAGGATCTCCATGCGCAGGGAGTCGCGACGCAGGTACTCGGCGTTCACGTCCGTGATCTCATACTCGCCGCGTGCCGATGGCGCGAGCGCCGCCGCGATGTCGAGCACGTCGTTATCGTAGAAATAGAGCCCCGTCACGGCGTAGTGTGAGCGCGGCCGGCTGGGCTTCTCCTCGATGCTCAGCACGCGGCCGTCCGCGCTGATCTCGGCCACGCCGTATCGCTCTGGGTCGCGCACATAGTAGCCGAAGATCGTCGCGCCGCCGGTGTGCGAGGCGGCGCGGCGCAGCAGCCCGCGAAAGTCGCGGCCGTAGAAGATGTTGTCACCCAGGATCAACGCGACCGGGTCGGTAGCGACGAAGTCGCGGCCGATCACGAACGCCTGGGCCAGCCCCTCCGGCTTCGGCTGTGCCGCGTAGCAGAATCGCATGCCGAGGCGTGAGCCGTCGCCGAGCAGCTCCTCGAAGCGTGGCAGATCACGCGGCGTCGCGATGATCAGCACCTCGCGGATGCCCGCCAGCATCAACGTCGTCAGCGGGTAGTAGATCATCGGCTTGTCGAAGACCGGGAGCAGCTGTTTGCTGATCACCCGCGTGACCGGGTAGAGCCGCGTACCCGACCCGCCCGCCAGGATGATGCCCTTCATCGGGTTGGGGGTTGCGGGTTGCGGGTTGCGGGTTGGCCGCTGCGCGGCTTCCGGGTTTGCCGAGGCGTCAGAGTCGGCTCACTTTGTTCGAGTGCCGCGGGCCGAGTTCCTCCCGGT
>JBOHRM010000965.1:0-8079 GCA_050732715.1 Longimicrobiales bacterium | reverse complement strand
CGCGAGAACATCGAAGCCATCGAGCTGCTGCGCCGGCTGAACACAGACGTCTATCAGGAACAGCCCTCGGTACAGACGATCGCCGAAGAATCGACCGCGTGGCCGATGGTGTCGCGGCCGACGTACGTCGGCGGCCTCGGGTTCGGCATGAAGTGGGACATGGGTTGGATGCACGACACGCTCGAGTACATGCGCCGTGAGGCGATCCACCGGAGCTATCACCACGACGAGCTCACGTTCCGCATGATGTACGCGCACAACGAGAACTTCGTCCTGCCGCTCTCGCACGACGAGGTGGTCCACGGCAAGGGCTCGTTGATCGACCGCATGCCGGGCGACGATTGGCAGCGCTTTGCGAACCTGCGCCTGCTGTTCGGCTACATGTTCACGATGCCCGGCAAGAAGCTGTTGTTCATGGGCGGCGAAATCGGGCAGTGGCACGAGTGGAACCACGACGGCGCGGTCGACTGGCATCTGCTCGACGCGCCGCTGCACGCCGGCGTCCAAGCCTGGATCACGGACCTCAACCACTGGTATCGGCAAGAAGCCGCCGCGCACGAGCTCGACTTCGAACCCGCCGGCTTCCGTTGGATCGATGCAAGTGACCGCACCAACAGTGTTCTCACGTACATGCGCAAAGGCCGACGGCCCG
This sequence comes from Longimicrobiales bacterium, assembly GCA_050732715.1. Taxonomy (GTDB): domain Bacteria; phylum Gemmatimonadota; class Gemmatimonadetes; order Longimicrobiales; family RSA9; genus JBOHRM01. Next base: position 7,427 of record JBOHRM010000965.1, on the reverse strand, counting down.
AGGACCGGCTCCTGATCGCCGCGAACTTCACGCCCGTGGTCCGGCACAACTACCGTGTCGGCGTCCCGGAACCCGGGTTCTGGCGCGAAGTGCTGAACAGCGATGCCGCCACATACGGCGGCAGCGGCGCCGGCAACTTCGGCGGCGTCGCGTCGGCGCCGATCGAGCGCCACGGCCGTGCGCACTCGATCGGCCTGACCCTGCCGCCCTTGGCCGTGCTCGTGCTCAAGCAGGGAGTACCGAAATGATGAATGATGAATGATGAATGATGCATTCGAGGGGGCGGGCGGGCATTCATCATTTCGCATTCATCATTCCTCATTTATATGAGACCGGATAACCGAACGATGAAACGCTACGTCTGTGTGCACGGCCACTTCTATCAACCGCCGCGCGAGAATCCGTGGCTCGAAAGCATCGAGCTCCAGGACTCGGCGTATCCCTATCACGACTGGAACGCCCGCATCAGCTCCGAGTGTTATGCGCCGAACACGGCGTCGCGCATCCTGGATACGCAGGGTCGCATCAAGCGGATCGTCAACAACTACGCGCACATCAGCTTCAATTTCGGCCCCACCCTGCTCGCCTGGCTCGAGGAGCAGTTGCCGGAAACGTACGCGCACATCCTCGAGGCGGACCGCGAGAGCGCGGCACGGTTCTCCGGCCACGGCTCGGCGCTGGCGCAGTGTTACAACCACCTGATCATGCCGCTCGCGAGCGCACGCGACAAACGCACGCAGGTCCTCTGGGGCCTGCGCGATTTCGCGCACCGCTTCGGCCGCGAGGCCGAGGGCATGTGGCTGCCGGAGACCGCCGTCGATCTCGAGACCCTCGACATCCTCGCCGAGCACGGCGTGCGCTTCACGATCCTCGCGCCGCACCAAGCATCGGCCGTTCGCCGCATCGGCTCGAGCGAATGGCGCGATGTCAGCGGCGGGCGCATCGACGGCAGCCGGCCCTATCTTCAGCGCCTGCCGTCCGGCCGTGACATCGCGATCTTCTTCTATGACGGACCCGTGTCCCGCGCCGTCGCGTTCGAGAACCTGCTGCGCAACGGCGAACGCTTCGCGCAGCGGCTCGTCGCCGTGTTCGGTGATGCCGACCCGCCGCGGCTCGCGCACATCGCGACCGACGGCGAGACCTACGGCCACCACCATCGTCACGGCGACATGGCGCTCGCCTACGCGCTCGATTACATCGACAACGAGACCGCGATCAGCCTGACGAACTACGGCGAGTACCTCGAGCGGCACCCGCCGGAGGACGAGGTCCGCATCATCGAGAACACCTCGTGGAGCTGCGCGCACGGCATCGAGCGCTGGCGCGCCGACTGCGGTTGCCGCACGGGCGGCCGGCCGGGGTGGAACCAGGCGTGGCGCGCGCCGCTGCGTGAGGCGCTCGACTGGCTGAACGCCGCGGTCGGCCCGCAGTATGAGACCGCGGCGGCCGAGCTGATGCGCGACCCCTGCGCCGCGCGCGACGACTACATCGACATCGTGGTCGATCGATCCGCCGAATCCGTGGACGCGTTCCTGGGTAAGCACGCGCGCGGTCCGCTCAATGATGACCAGCGCGTCCGCGCGATCCGGCTGCTCGAGCTCGAACGCCACGCCATGCTCATGTTCACGAGCTGCGGCTGGTTCTTCAATGAGCTGTCCGGCATCGAGACCGTGCAGGTGTTGCAGTACGCGGGCCGCGCGATCCAGCTCGCGCAATCGGCCGCGAACGATCCGCGCGCCTCCGGCCTCGAGACCGAATTCCTGTCCAGGATCTCTCGCGCACACAGCAACATCCCCGAGGTCGGCGACGGCCGCACGATCTACGAGACGTACGTGCGGCCCGCGCGCGTGGACCTCCCCGATGTCGCCGCGCACTACGCCGTCAGCTCGCTGCTCTCCGGAAACGATGAGGGCAAGATCTATTGCTACCACGTCGAGCCCGCGCAGCAGCAGCGGCGCCAGCTCGGAGAATCACAACTGTTCGTCGGCCGGGCGAAGGTCTCATCCGCCATCACACTCGAACACGAGGACGTCGCCTTTGCCGTCGTGCACTTCGGCAGCCAGAACCTCAGCGGCGGGTTGCGCCGCATCCGCGGCGATGAGAACGATCACGCGCTCGCCGACCAGCTCGTCGGCGCGTTCGAGAAGGCGGATACCACGCGCGTCGTTCAGCTGCTCGCGCAGTTCCCCGAGTCCACGTTCTCGCTCAAGTCGCTCTTCTCCGATCGGCGCCGTGAGGTGCTCGATTATCTGATGCACGATTCGCTGGTCGACGCCGAAGCAGCCTACCGCGAAGTGTACGAGCGCGACGCGTCGCTCATGCGCTTCCTGATCGACCTCGACGCTCGCGTGCCGCGCGCGTTCCTGCTCGCCGCCCAGTACATCGTCGACGCAGAGCTGCGGCGTGCATTCGCGCGCGATCACCTGGATCTCGCACGTGCTCGCCTGCTCATGACCGAGGCCGAGACGCTGAAGATCCGGCTGGACCACGCCGGCCTGGCGTATGTCGTGAAGCAGACACTCGAGCAGCTGGCCGTCGAGTTCGAGCGCGACCCGCAGGACTTCGCCGCACTCGAGCGGCTCGCCGATCTCGCCGCGGCCGCGAACGCGCTCCCGTTCGAGATCGATCGCTGGAAGGTGCAGAACCTCTACTACGGCGTCGCGCAAGGCCTCTATCCCGCCCGCCTCGATCGGGCGCGCGCCGGTGACCCCGACGCCAGCCGCTGGGTCGACCTCTTCACCGCGGTCGGCAAACAGATCCGAGTCGCGGTAGCGTGAAAAGGCGAGTTGCGAGTTACGGGTTGCGGGTTGCGGGTTGCCTCACCCACCTCCGTGTCCTTGGTCGGCGCCCCCTCTTGCACCCGCCACGCTAAGCGATTGGCTGAAAGCGGTAACCGGGGTGGCGGCGGGGTAACTCGCAACCCGCAACCCGAAAACCCCTTTCTCCGTCGCCGTGCTTACGCGCGGCGAGCGATGTGCGCGGCCACGATGCCGGCGCTGTAGCGCTCCCAGCGAACGTCGATGAAGCCGGCGCGCTCGATCCGCTCTGCGAGCTCGGCGGGCGCCGGGAACTCGAGGACGGAGGCGGGCAAGTAGCTGTACGCGGTGGCGTGTCGCGACACGATGCGACCGATCCGTGGCAGCACGCGGCGAAAATACATCAAGTAGATGCCGCGCAGCGGCTGCACGCGTGGCGTGGTGAACTCGAGGATCACGAGTGGCGCGCTCGGCCGCAGCACGCGCGCCAGCTCGCGCAACCCGTCGTCGATCGATGATAGGTTGCGCACACCGAAGCCGACCGTCGCGCCGCCGACCGATGCGTCGGCGAGCGGGAGCGTGAGCGCATCCGCGCAGACCGGCGCGACCGCGAGACCATCCGTCTTGGGCACGCCGCGCTCGAGCATCGGCATCGAGAAATCGCACGCGATCACGCGTCCGTCGAAGCCCGGCCGCCTCGCCAGCTCGCAGGCCAGGTCGAGCGTACCTGCGCAGGCGTCGAGGAACAGGCCCGGTGCGGGGCGCTCAGCGAGCAGCTGGTCCACCGCCCGACGTCGCCACGAGCGGTCGAGATTCAAGCTCAGCAGGTGATTCAGCAGGTCGTAACGCGGCGCGATCGCCGTGAACATGCCACGCACGCCCGTCCCGGCCGCGGCCTCGGTTCTGGTCTTGTGCATAGAGGTTGAATTCTGGGCCCTAAGCATCGAACTTTCAACAGTTTGAAGGATCAGGGCCGGTGGTTCGGGCGCCCAGACGTTGAAACTGGCGGCCCGACCGGCGCGTACCGTTCTTCCGCGGCGACCTCAGCCTGTCCCAACGATAACCGTCGCCGCCGCCGGCGAAGAGAGTGGACTACGGCAAGCTATCTGACCAGGAGGTCATCGAGCACGCGCGCCGGGGACGGCAGAGTGCGTTCCGCGCGTTGATCGGTCGCTACGAGCGCCCGGTCTTCTCGCTCATCTATCGTCTCGTCCGTGACCGCGAGCGGGCGGAAGACCTCGCGCAGGACACGTTCATCAAGGTCCTGAACCACCTCGACCGCTACGACCCGTCGTACAAGTTCAGTTCGTGGATCTTCAAGATCGCGCACAACACCGCGCTCGATCACCTGCGTCGCAAACAACCCGAGGTCCTCTCGATCCACGGCTCGCCGCACGCCCGGACCGACGACGAGGTGGAGGCCACGGCGCTGACGCCCGTCTCGGATGACGAAACGCCGGAGGAGTTCACCGCGAGCCGCGAGCTCGGCACCGAGATCGAGCGCGCGATCGGCACGCTGCGGCCCGAATACCGCACGGCGATTATCTTGTGTCACGTCGAGGGTAGGCCCTATGACGAGATCGCCCAGATCATGGACGTGCCGCTGGGCACCGTGAAGACGTTCATCCATCGGGCGCGCAACGAGTTACGGAAACAGCTCGAGCACCTCCGATGTTGAAACCGCTGAGAGACCGGCGCCGTAAGAACAAACAGGACCCGATGGGAGAGATGCGAGTGTGAACGAACAAATGCGACATCCGCCGATCCAGAGCCTCGAGGCGCTCGCCCAAGGCGAGCTCGACGCGGGTGACCGCGTGGTCATCGAGTCGCACCTGCTCGGCTGCCTGCGCTGTGAGAGCCGGCTCGACGAGCTGAGATCGATGTTCCACGCCCTCACGTCGCTGCCGCGGTTCGCGCCGACGGCCGGCTTCGTCGAACGCGTCATGGCGAACGTCCGCGTGCCTCAGCACTGGCTCGCCCGCGCCACCGACTCCCTTGCGCGGTTCCTCCCGAGAACCACAACCGGATGGGCGCTCGTCGCCGCGTTCCTCGCACTGCCGATTCTGGCCGGCGGCACGCTGTTCACGTGGCTGCTCTCGAAGTCCTACGTTACCACGCACGGACTCTGGGTGTTCGTCACGGAATCCATCGCGACCGCGTTCCAGGCCCTGGTCAGCAATACACTCACGTTCGTGATGCAGAGCGACGCCGTCGCATGGCTCGCCGGCGCGCTCGACTCGATCATCGCAGCCGGCGGGATGCGCGGCATCGGCGCGATCGCCGCGACGGCCGGCGTTCTGACGCTGACTTCGATCTGGGTGCTCTACACGAACCTCATCCGGACTCCGCATCATCAGGATTCGACTCATGGCACATTCAGCTTTTGACGCGCGCGGCGGGCTCGGCAGCCGCTTGAAGGCGGCCGCGCTCGTCGCAACCGGCGCGGTCGCGGCGCTCACCCTCGCCGCGCCGGTCAGGGGTCAGGCGACGGAGGTTGCGCCGACCGAGATCTTCGCACGCGAGATGGTGCTGTCCCGCGACGAAGCGGCGTTACGGCTTGAGCTCGGCAACGGCGAGAGCCTCGATCTCGCCCTCCGAGACGGGCGCGCGTTCTACGCCGGCAGACCGCTCGGCGACGCCCAGCGCAACGGCCCGCTCGACCAATCGTGGCGCGAACTGCTCGATCGAGCAATCGATGCGCCGACAAACGAGCTCCCTGACCTGCTCTCCGAATGGGAGCCGCCCGCCGGCGAGCCCGGTGCGACCCTAGCCACCGCGATCCAGTCGTTCCTTACCGGCGTCGAGATGCCGGCCGTGCCGGCGCCCGCCGTCGCTACCGCGGCGGCGGCTGACATCGAAGCCGAAGTCGAGGCCCAGATCGCGCGTGAGATCGAGCAGGCCACCGGCTCGGGCTCGGACAGCGTCGACCGGCTCAACACCCGAATCGAGGAGCTCGAGCGACTCGTCGACGAGGCGCAGGCCACGGAGCAGCGTGGGCGCGGCCGCGGCGGCGACTGGCTCGGTCCGTTCCGGCACATCGCGCGCAGCGTCGGCGCGATCTTGTCGATCCTGGTGACGTACACCGTGATCTTCGGCATCGGCGTCGCGACCGTGTTCTTCGGCGGGCGCCGCTACCTCGAGGGCGTGGCGGACACGGCGCGATACTCGACCACGCGCTCGCTGCTCGTCGGCCTCGCCGCAACGTTCCTGGTCGTGCCCGCGTTCATCCTCGGCATCATCGCGCTCGCAATCTCGATCGTCGGGATTCCAGGCCTGATCGTGTGGGTCCCGTTGTTCCCACTCGCGACCGGGCTCGCGATCCTGCTCGGCTACCTCGGCGTCGCGCACGCCGCCGGTGAATCGCTCGCCGAGCGCCGCCTCTACGCGAGCGACTGGTTCAAGCGCGGCAACTCGTACTACTTCCTCATGACCGGGCTCGCGCTGCTCGCGTCGCTCTTCATCGCCGCGCAGGTGGTCGGCATCGCCGGCCCATGGTTCGGGTTCTTCAGCGGCCTGCTCTGCGCGCTCGGCGTCGTGCTCACCTGGGCGGCGCTCAGCATCGGTCTCGGCGCCGTGCTGATCTCGAGGGGCGGCACCCGGCCGACGACGCCCGACGCGTCCGCTTCCGAGCGCGACATGTTCGCGGAACACACCAATGGGTAACCGCGGATCGGCTCGCCTCGCCCGCTCGGCGGCCGTTCTGGGCCTCGTGGTCTCGGCCGCGCCCGCCGCCGCACAGGACTGGCGCACGGTCTCGAGCGCCCGTCAGGCCGCGGGTGAAGAGAGGCTGAACGTCCACGTCGAGTACGGCGCGGGACGCCTCAGCATCGCACCGGGCGAAGGCGACCTTCTCTACCACGCGAACATCTACTACGACGCCGACGTCTTCGAGCCGATCACATCGTACGCCGACGGCCGGCTCCGGCTCGGCGTCGAGGGTGGCAACAGAGTTCGCGGCGGGCATCTCGAGTCCGGCCGTCTCGAGCTTCGGCTCGGCCCCTCCGTCCCGCTCGACCTCGACCTCCGGTTCGGCGCGTCCGAGGCCGATCTCGAGCTCGGCGGGCTGCCCGTACGCGGGGCCGCGATCAAGACCGGCGCGAGCAAGACCGAGCTCCGCGTCTCTCAACCCAACCCCGAGGTCTGCGAGTCGATCAGCATCGAGGTCGGCGCCGCGACGTTCCAGGCGATGCACCTCGGCAACCTGAACGCCGAGCAGATGTCGCTCAAAGGCGGCGTCGGCGAGGTCACGCTCGACTTCACGGGCGAGTGGCGCACGGACCTGACCGCCGACATCGACATGGGTCTCGGCGCGCTCAACCTGCGCGTGCCCAACGGCCTCGGCGTCAGCATCCGCCGCTCCGGCTTCCTCGCCGGTTTCGACAGTCAGGGGCTCATTAAACGCGGCGACGTGTACTTCTCGGAGAACTGGGAAGAAGCGCAACACCGGCTCACCGTCAACCTCGACGCCACGCTCGGTTCCATCCGCGTGACGTGGGTCGAGAACCCCAGCGCCAACTGACGATCGATCACGGAGGCTGTCATGCTCTCTTCATTGCTCACGTTCCTGCTCGTCGGCTTCGTCGTCCTCGTCGTCGCCGGCGTCGCGCTCTCGGTCATCGGCGCCATCTTCGGCCTCGCCCTCGGCCTCGCCGGGTTCCTGCTGTTCAAGGT
>JBOHRM010000964.1:0-6747 GCA_050732715.1 Longimicrobiales bacterium | reverse complement strand
CGTCAGGAGCTGGAGGGTTACCGCGCCTTTTCCGCGTCCCGTCAGACGCAGGTAAACCTCCGCGCCGCGTATGCGCCGGATGAGCTCTCGCGATTGACGCTCGTCTTGAACGCCATTGACCAACCGCTAGCGCAGAGCCCGGGCGCGCTGCCGATCGACTCCGTGCGCGCCGACCCGCGTATGGCGTGGCCGAACAACGTGCTGACCCGGAGCGGCGAGAAGACGCGGCAGGGTCAGGCCGGCGTCGCATACACGCGCTCGATCGGCGGGGGTCAGCTCGATGTTGCCGGTTACGCGCTCGCGAGATCGGTCGAGAACCCGCTGCCGTTCGGTTTCATCGAGCTCACGCGGCGGGGCGGGGGAGTGCGCGCGGCGTGGAGCACGAGCACGACCCTCGCGACGTTGCCGCTTGCCTTGACCGCCGGGGCGGACGCCGATCTCCAATCGGACGATCGGCGAGAATACGACAACGCCGGCGGGCGGCCGGGCAGCGATCTGCGCCGTGACCAGGTCGACCGAGTCGCGGCCGTAGGTCCTTTCGTTCAGGCGGAGCTGCAACTGACCCCCACGCTCGTCGCAATGCTCGGAGGGCGCTACGACGCCGTGCGCTTCCGCACGACCGATGCGTTCCTCGGTGACGGCGATGATTCCGGTGAGCGCACGCTCGACGCGTTCAGTCCCGTGGCCGGCCTGACGTACGCCGCGTCGCCGACGCTGCGGGTCTATGCGAACGTGGCGACGTCGTTCCAGACGCCGACCACCACCGAGCTGATCAACGCGCCGCCCGCGCCGGGCGAGGAGTGCTGCCCGGCGGGGTTCAACACGCAACTCGAACCGCAGCGCGCCGTGAGCTACGAGGTGGGTGTGAAAGGTGAGATCGCCGGCCGCGTGCTCTACGACGTCGCCGTGTACCACATGGACCTGACGAACGCGCTCGTGCCGTTCCAGGTCGCGGGGGCGGAGAGCCGCGAGTTCTTCCGCAACAGCGGCAGGACGCGGCATCGCGGCGTCGAGATCGGCGCGAGCGGCACCATCCAGCGTCTCGCGCTCACAGGGGCCTACACGTTCAGCGATTTCTCGTTCGTCGACGACGGACTCGATGGTGCGGATTTCGAGGGGAACGAGTTCCCCGGCGTGCCCCCGCATCATCTGTTTCTGGGCGCGCGGTTCGACGCGGGGCGCCGCGTGACGCTCGATGCGCGGCTCGACCACACGAGCGAGTACTTCGCTACCGATGCGAATGACCCGGCCTCGGCGAATCCCGCGGCGACCGTCGTCGACCTGCGTGTGCTGTTCGCGACGCGCTTCGGAGGGCTCGGCGTCCGGCCGTTCATCGCGTTGAACAACGTCTTCGACGAGCGCTACAACAGCTCCGTAGTCCTGAACGCGTTCGGCGCCCGCTATTTCGAGCCCGCGCCCGGACGCAATCTCGCCGTGGGTCTGACCCTCGGGACCGGAGGATGGGCCCGGTAGCGTTTCGCGTTGCGGCTCGGCGAGTTAGGCGTTATCGGTTCCGGGTCCGGCTCGCCCGCGGGTTCGCCAAAAACGGTCGATCGTGTGACGGCCGCGCGCTGAGACGCCGATACTCGAGCAGGAGTCGACCCCATGAGAGGTAAAGCCGCCCGCGAGTCGAAACCCGATCCGCAGCGCGCGCCGACGCCGCCCGTCACGACGCACCGGGTTTACGCCGATGCGCCCGACCCCGGCACGGCCAGCGGCATGTTGCCGCCGTTCCGGCCCAGCGCCGCGGCGCGGGAGATCGAGCGTGAGGTTGCTGGAGAGGCGGGTGACCCCCTCGATCTCGATGCCGTGGCCATGAGCGACAGCGACGGCCTTCTCGATGTCGGGAGCGAGGGCGTCGGTGAGGCGGACGAGCGCTTGGAGGTGGCCCTGGCAGATGTGGGCGAGGTGAGCGCGATCCCCGAGCTCGAGGATTCCGCGGACGATGAGCCCAACGGGGACGACGAGTCATGGGACGCGCTCGGCGAAGCGCTGCAGGTCGCCGTGACGCGGGCGAATCCTCCCTTCGCGGAAGACCTCGTTCGGTCCGCTGACCACAAAGACCGCGTCTTCATCGAGGAACCGTTCGAGGGATCACTCGGACCCCGGACCCAGAACGACGAAGCACGTCGGGCGGAAGTCGATGTGCCCGGCCCGATCACCCGACCCAGTGGCGCGAAGCCACAGCGCGACCGTTTCACCGAGGATCTCGCCGCAACGCTCGAGTCGCTCGCCGGCAGTCTCAGAGCCCAGGGCTTCAATGCGCTCGGTGACGCCGTCGCCCGGGGCGGCCGCCTCGAGTCTTCCCTGGCACTGTTCCTGGCGGGTTATCGTGCCGGTCGTGGTGAATGAGCTTGGCAAGGCGTTGGCCACACGCATCCGAGACCGGATTCGCGACATCCCGGACTTCCCCCAGCCGGGGATCGTCTTCAAGGACATCACGCCGGTGCTCGCGGAAGGCGAGCTGTTCCACGAGCTGATCGACCATCTTGCCACCACGTTCCGCGACCAGCGGATCGACCGCATCGCCGCCATCGAATCGCGCGGGTTCCTGTTCGGCGCACCACTCGCCGTAGCGCTCGGCGTCGGCATCGCGCCGATCCGTAAACCCGGCAAGCTGCCGCACGAGACGCGACGCATCGACTACGCCCTCGAGTACGGCACCGACTCGCTCGAGGCGCACGTCGACGCGTTCCACCCCCGCGAACGCGTGCTCCTCGTCGACGACGTGCTCGCAACCGGCGGCACCGCGGCGGGCGCAGTCAGCCTCGTCCACGTGCTCGGAGCGACGGTCGTCGCCTCCACGTTCATCGTCGAGCTCGCGTTCCTTCAGGGAAGGGCGAAGCTCGGAGGACTGCCGATCGTGTCCGTGCTCGAGTATCGCTCATAGAGCCCTGGTCCGGCGCTCAGGGTGTTGACATTCTACCTCCCAGGACAGTAGAAGATATACTCGTTGACCGCCGCGGGCCGCCGGCAGCTATCGTTGGAGCGGGCGCGCTGGGATGATCTGACGGCGGCGGTCGCGGGTGTACTGAATCCGAGGATCGCGGGGGCGGAGGCATGATCGGGTGGCCGTGGCGCCGCCGCAAAGCCGAGCTCGACGAGGAGATCTCGTCGCACTTCAGGCTCGCGGTCGAGGACCGGATGTCACACGGTGAGTCGCGCGCGGCCGCGGAATCGGCGGTGCGTCGCGAATTCGGCAATGAGTTGCTGGTCCGTGAAGCGACGCGACGCCAGTGGGGCTGGTTCTGGGTGGAGCGTTCGATGGCCGAGATCGGGCTCGCCCTCCGTGGATTTCGTCGCAGCCCGCGCTACTTCCTCGCCGCATGGCTGTGCATCACCGTCGGCATCGGCGCCACAGTGACGATCTTCGCGGTGCTGCACGCCGTGCTGTTGCGGCCGCTGCCGTACGCCGACGAGAGCGGCCTGGTAGTCGTAACGCCGGTGCGCGCGCACTCGTCGATCGCCCAACTCACGCCGGCGGAGCTGGAGACGTTCCGCGGCGCGCGCGGCTTGGCGCGGGTGGGAACATGGCGGGCGGGGGAGAACGTCGTGCGTGGCGACGGCCAGCCGCCGGAGCGCGTGCTCGAGGCTGAAGTCGACCCAAATTTGCTTCCGGTCCTGGGCGTCCGGCCGCTGCTCGGGCGGTGGCCGCGGCCGGAGGAGGATCGAAGCGCCGTCGTCGTGTTGAGCTACGACTTCTGGCAGCGGCGATTCAGCGGCGACGATCACATCATCGGCCGCAGCGTGCGTATCGGCGACCGCGCGCACGAGGTGATCGGTGTGATGCCTGAGGGGTTCAGCGTTCCCGAGGGGACGGAGTTGTGGCGGCCGGGTGCGGTCCCTCCGCCGGAGCTGCCGGACATCCTGTTCTTCGACGGCGCGATCGGTCGACTTGCCCCGGGCGTCGATCCGGCGCGAGCGCACGCGGAGCTCGTCATGCTCATGGAAGGCCTGAAGAGCCGCGATCCGGGCTACGCGCTGACGACGTATCGCGTGGCCCGCCTCAGGGATGCGCTGCTGGGGCGGCTTCGGAGGCCGATATTGATCTTCCAGGGCGCGGCCTTGCTCGTGCTCGTGATCGCATGTGCGAACGTCGCCGCGTTACAGCTCGCGCGCGGCGCGGCGCGGCGTCGCGAGTTCGCGCTGCGCTCGGCGATCGGCGCGGGACGATTCGGCCTGATGCGCCACGTCTTGGCCGAGTCTGCCGCGCTGGCGTTGATCGGGGGCGTCGGGGGCGTACTCCTCTCGCTCGTCGGGTTGCACCGCGTCGCGTTGCTGTTTCCTGACGGCGTGCCCTCCTACATCACGCTCGGCATGGATGCGCGGGTCCTTTTCGCCGCGTTCGGCACGATATTCCTTGCCGCCTTGCTCTTCGGCGCTGCGCCCGCGGTGCGCGCCTCACGAACGCGTGCGCCGCTCGCGCTCGATGGCTGGCTGGGCGGCGGGAGCGCGGCATCACACGGACCGTCGCGGCTCACGAACCTCCTCGTCGTAGGCGAGGTCGCCGTCTCGGTCGTGCTGGTGGCGGGCGCGGCGCTGCTGGTCCGCAGCGATATCGAGATGCGCGGCGACCTCGGCTTCGAGCCTGCGGGCCTACTCTCCATGCGTTTTCCGTTCAGCGGCTGGGAAGGCGCCGAGCCTGGGCGCCGTGCGGCGTTGTCCAGGCAGCTCGATGAGCGGCTGCGGGCCCTCCCGGGCGTCGAAGCGGTCACCTCGTCGTTCAACGCCGCGCCCCTCGATGGGCCGATGGCTGGATTCTTTCCGTTCCGGCTGCGTCGACAGGCTCCGGAGCAGGCGATCGGTCAGCGCGCCAGCGTTCAATGGGTGGCCGCGGACTACGCTCGTACGCTCGGCGCTCGGCTTCTCGATGGACGGGACCTCGCGGAGGAAGACATGGGTGGAGCCGAGCCGGCCGCTCTCGTCAATCGCAATTTCGAATCGAGATACCTCGCCGGCGAACGCGCGGTCGGCAGCACGGTGCTGGTCGGCGAGGACACGGGCGAGCAGGAATCCCAAATGGTGGTCAGGATCGTCGGGGCGATCGACGACGTCAGGCACGAGCGCCCGCCCGTAGACGTGGTCCCGACCCTGTACGTCGTCAATCAGGTGCGGCCCACCCGCACGTGGATCGTACGAGCTCGACAGGATGATCCGACGTCCCTCGCGCCGGAGATGCGGAGGCTAATGAACGAGCTCGATCCGACGGCCGCCATGCCGCGGATACAGGCCCAGACGGATGTTGTGCGGCGGGCATTCTGGCGCGAACGGCTGCAACGCGACGTTCTCAGCATCTTCGCGGCCGTGGCACTGGTGTTGGCGACGTGCAGCATGTACGGTGTGCTCTCCTACGCCGTGGCGCAACGCACGTCCGAGTTCGGCGTACGCGTCGCCGTCGGAGCCTCCTCACGTCAGTTGCTCAGGATGGTGTTGCGGGACGCGGCTTCGGTCGCACTCGTGGGTGTGACGGCCGGTGCGATCACGGCGTTGGCGCTGGGCAGGCTGCTCTCGAGCGCCGCGCACGGTGTACCCGCAGCGGATCCGGCTACGCTCGCCATCACTGCCTGCGCGCTGCTCATCGTGTCCATGTTCGCGGCGCTGGTGCCCGCCTGGCGCGCAGCGAAGCTGGACCCGCTGGTCGCGCTGAGACGATCGTAGCATCAGCGAGCCGCCTCGGAGGACGCCCTGAAGCGGCCGCACCGACACTGGTCGTGCTCATGCCATTGATAACGGTTCGAGGAATGGCATTGTCGATGCCAGGGATCGCCCCGAAGCCATGAAGTCGAAGCCCAACGTGACGCGGCACGGGTGGTCGGAACATCACCAGCGGGGTATATTTTCCGCGAGGTTGAGCCCCCGTAGCTCAGGTGGATAGAGCGGCGGTTTCCTAAACCGCGACAGCCGCAGGTTCGAGTCCTGCCGGGGGCGTTACGAAAGCTAACAAACACAAAGAGTTAAGACGAGATGGCCGCTTCCTTCGAGGCGGCCGTTTTCGTTGCTGGTGTGCCGCTGGTGTGCCAATGCCCTTCGCGTTACATTGGGTGGCGGGTAGTTACGTCCAGTCACAGCCCGGGAGGTACGTAATGGCGCGTAGCAGGGGGCAGCTCATCCAGAAGGGGCGCGAGCGGTGGCTCGCGCGCATCTTCATCGGCCGTGACGCGGAGGGCCGGCGGAAGTACACGTCGAAGCTGATCGAGGGCACGAAGACCGATGCGCGGAAGGAGCTGGACCGGCTGCTCGCCGACCGCGCGAACGGCCGCATCGTTACGACGCCGCGTACCCTGACGGTCGGCGAATGGGCGGACCAGTGGCTGGGAGCCGTCGTGAAGCCGTCCACGCGCCGACGCACGCATCACGACTACACCGCGGAGGTCGAGCGCAACATCAAGCCGCATTTCGGCGTGCTGCCGTTGCGCCGGCTCGGCCCCAGCCAGGTCCGCGCGTGGCTGGCGAAGCTGCGTGAGCCGAAGCCGGCGGGCTCAGGGCTCGGCTCGCGATCGGTGCGCAAGAGCCATGAGGTGCTGCGGAACATGCTCGAATCCGCGGTCGTTGACGGCCTGCTCGTTGACAACCCGGCCCGGTCCCGGCTCGTGAAGAAGGCGTTGCCCAAGAAGGAACGGGTCGAGCGGCGTGTCGTGGGCACGGGCGATGTCGAAGCCTTCCTCGAGGCGGCGCTGCACAACGAGTGGGGCGCCTACTGGACGTTGCAGTTGTTCAGCGGGCTTCGGCCGGGCGAGAGCCTGGCCT
>JBOHRM010000963.1:0-3005 GCA_050732715.1 Longimicrobiales bacterium | reverse complement strand
CCTCTGGGTACGCCTCAGTCGCGCGCCTTGCCAGCGAGCTTCTCGCTCGGCCTCGGTGTGACTCACTTATTTCGTGACGAGCCCTCACGACGGGGCGAGCTGGGCGCGATCAGCTCGGGCAGCAGCGCCTCGGCGGCGCGCGCGCGCTCGAACAGCGGCTGTGCGATTCGATGGATCGGCCGTGACACGTCGGTCGGTTCGCCCGGCTCGACCGGCTCACCGCTCGTGAACGTCCCGGCCGCTGGCTCCGCCACGATCACGGCGATCGTGATCGCCACCGAATCGCCCGGGGCGAGCGTGAACGGGCCCGCGCTGACCATCGCCCGGAGATCGAGGGGTGCCGGCGGCATGTAGCCGATGCGCAGATCGTCATGGTCGGGCGCGTAGACGCGCTGACCGCTCATCATCCCCCACCCCGTCCCCTCGTTCAACCTGCCGGCGTTCCAGTCCGTTGCTGCGCCCGGCGCCCGCGCCCAGCCGTTGAGGACAACCGTTGCGCCCGGCGGCGCGTCGAGCATCCTCAGACCGATCAGGCCCGGCCGATTCCGGTGCTCGCGGTCGAAGGCGGGTTCCTCGAACGTCGCGTCGTAGATGAACGCGAGATCGTGATCGAGGTCGTAGCTGAGATAGTCGTCGGCGGAATCGCCCACATCGCCGTCGAGCGCGAACCCCACGTAGGTGTTCGGGAAGGTCATGCTGTCGCCGGGCACGTTCGGATCGACGAGCCGATAGAGCGGGTCACCCGTGATGTTGCGGAAGACGAGCCGCGCCACGACGACGTCGTCGACAGCGGCCGCGGCCAGCACCGTCTGATCGATCCGAATGCCACGGATGGTCGCGAGTGGAAGGGCGTTGACGGGCGGAACGATCCACGTCGACTGACGCAGCCATATGCGACCGTCTTCCTCGACCAGCCCGGGGAACGGCCGCCCCGCGAGATAATCCGTATCGTAGATGCCGAGCCCGATCGTGTCCGGATACGGCCGCGCACTGATCATCGGCATGCCGGCGAACGCGTAACGGTTGCTCGTCGTCGCTGGCCAGACGATGCCCGAGCCGTTCGGACCCCCGTGGAACAGCGCGCCGCCGGGGTTCGTCGCAAACCGCAGCCGGTTCACCGCTGACTCGCGCGCGAGCTGGTCGAGGCAGTCATCCGACCCGCAGCGCAGGAGCAGCGGTCCCGACACGTTCGCCGTACTGTCCGGGTGCGAAAGCATGACCTGCGCGCTGTAACGATAGCTCGCGCCGAGCGTATCGAGCCGCACGGTCAGATCGTGACGCCCGAGCAAACCATTCACCGTGTCCGGCGTCACGAGACTCGTCGGCAGGCCGTCCACCAGGATGCGGCCGCCCGGCGGATCAGATGTCACGAACGCGCGTGCACCATCCCGCACGCCGACGAAATCGTCATCGCCGCCGCAGGCCCCGACGACCAGCGTCGGGACGATCAGCACGAGGAACCTGGAACAACGCATCGGTCATTCGAAGTTTGCCTCGGTGTTCGGCTTTCCGCCAGCCCCATCGCCTGACGCGACACGCGAGACGTGCCCTTGCCGCCGCCGGTTGGCGGGCTGCGCGGGGAGAGGGTTAGGGTGAGGGGGCGCCGCGCCGGTTCCGCATTCGTCCCAAACGGCCATGGCCACGCCACGAATTGCGGCCCACCTTCCCACGTATGAGCGCACGAGCCACGACCTTCGACCAACTCATCGGCGAGAGCGAGGCGGCGGACGCGATCCGCGAGTTCGGCCGCCGCGCCGCTCGCGTGGACGCGCCTGTCCTCCTGACCGGCGAGAGCGGCACGGGCAAGGGCCTGCTCGCACGTGCGATCCACGCCGCGTCCGATCGCCGCGCACAGCCGTTCGTCACCGTGAACTGCGCGGGTGTCCCGGAGTCGCTCTTCGAGAGCGAGTTCTTCGGCCACAACCGTGGCGCGTTCACGGGCGCGCAGCAAGCGCACCGCGGCCTGTTCGAGCAGGCACATGGCGGGACGCTGTTCCTCGACGAGATCGGTGAGCTCGCGCTCGCGCTCCAGGCGAAGCTGCTCACGGCGCTCGAGGACGGCGAGCTCCGGCGGCTCGGGGGCGAACGCGTCATCTACGTCGATGCCCGGCTCATCGCCGCGACCTCCCTCGACCTCGAGCAAGCCATCGCGAACGGCACGTTCCGCTGCGACCTCTACCACCGCCTGCTCGTCCTCGCGTTCCGCCTGCCGCCCTTGCGCGCCCGCGGCGGCGACATCGACGTGTTCATCCGCCACGCGCTGGCTCGGTTCGGTGCGCGGTATGGCCGCCCGGGTGTGCGGCTCGATCCAGCGGCCCACGGGCGGCTGCGTGCGTACGGCTGGCCCGGCAACGTGCGCCAGCTCGAGCACGCGATCGAGGCCGCCATCCTCGCGTGCGATGGGCCGTGCATCGAGCCCGCGCACTTGCCGCCCACGCTGTTCGCCACGCCCCGGCCCGAGCCCCGGCCCGCGCCGCGCGACGGCATCGGCTCTCGCCGGCGCTACTCGTTCTACGGCACGCGAGCCGAGGAGTATCAACACATCCGAGAGGTACTCCGCCGCTGCCACGGCAACAAGACGCGCGCGGCGGAGAAGCTCGGGATGACGCGCAACACGCTACGGGCGAAGCTCCAGGCAGCGGCGGCAGCCGCCGAGAACGATGGCGCGCCTCGAACCGATGACGACTACGCTGGCCGCTGAGCCTTGACGGCGCCGCGAAGCGGGGCATACACTTTTGCGGCCTTAGCGGGGGTAAGCGGCCGCCGCGCATGCGAGCCGCGTGAAACGAATCCGAGGAGCGACCCGATGAACAAATCCGAACTGGTGCAGGCGCTGTCGAACAGGACGGAGCTGAACAGGGCGGATGCGACGCGCGCCGTTGATGCCTTGTTCAACCCTGATGACGGTCTGATCGCGGAAGCCCTCCAGTCTGGCGACAGCGTGCGGATTACCGGCTTCGGCACGTTCGAGCCGCGTCCTCGCAAGGCCAGGACGGGGCGCAATC